>PFXE01000022.1 GCA_002791475.1 Candidatus Zambryskibacteria bacterium CG_4_9_14_3_um_filter_40_16
TGATGAGGGGTTGGTTAATAATATTCCCAAGAACAAAAAATGGCAGAGGGTACTTACCCACATGCAATCAACCAACCAAAGCGATTGGAAGTTGGCTATACTGGAGGCTGATATAATGCTTGAGGAATTGCTGGATGCCGCAAAATTTCCCGGGGAAACAATTTCTGAAAAATTAAAAAACATTGAACAAAGTGATTTCAATACAATAGAGGCCGCCTGGGAAGCGCACAAGGTTAGAAATTCCATAGCCCACAGAGGGGCGGATTTCGCTATTTCTAAGGACGAAGCCCAAAGAGTAATAACCCTCTACAAAGCGGTGTTTGATGAGTTTTACTACATCTAAACTTGATTAATTCATGTTTTTTGATTAGAATTTGCTTCCGTCTATAAGTATGGGGCGAGAAGCCTATCTTTGGCGGGGTAGAGGAGTAGTACCTCGCAAGAGACGATAGACTCATAACCGCGGGTTATGAATCGGTGACCACATAGGTGGTGTTATGCTTTATCACAAACATAGCGGGGTAGAGGAGTAGTACCTCGTCAGGCTCATAACCTGGAGACCCCCGTGCAAATCGGGGCCCCGCAACAAGAAAGTATTATTTTAAACAACCCGCCATTTGGCGGGTTGTTTAAAAATCAAAAGAATATTATAGTATTTCCCATTGTCGGGGTAGCTCAGTGGTAGAGCACAGCACTCATAAAGCTGCGGTCGTGGGTTCGATCCCCACCCTCGACACTATCGACTATCATATTGGCATTTATGCCAATATGGGGTGGAATCGAAAGCCTGAGCGATGTTTTGCCAGTAGGCAAAACCGCGAGGCGGGTCGTTCTGACTCTGAGAGTCATCCCGTTCAGGGTCTGAGACCCTTCAGGATCGAATGACAGACTCGAATGAGGTCGCGACCGAGGGCGAGTGGCGACGAGCCGAGAGTTGTGACCGATTTCCACCATCGATACAAACATTAAATCCGTATTTTGTATTTAAGGGGGTGCAATCTTTGAAATTTTTGGTTAGTTAATACTCTTGTATTTTAGACTCTTTGAAACTTTATGAATTAATGTATAATGTCCTTTGCTGGTTGTTTTTAAAGGGGAAAAGGGTAATTTTTGAAAAAATTATAAAAATGCGATCGTAGCTCAACTGGTCAGAGCACCCGCCTGTAGGTAGCTGCAGCTTTTTGTCGAAAGATAGATTGAAACTCTCTGGGATAACGGTGAAGGCTAAGTTTGCCAATTGGTGAATATGCGAATACCGTGGGAACTCGTCATTAGACGAGAGCGCCGTAGAGACTAGATACCAGAGCACCTAACGGGAAACCCAAGGTGAAGATATAGTCCACGCCACCATGAAAATGGTGGATCACGTGCACGCGGGAGGTTGCCGGTTCAAGTCCGGTCGGTCGCGCCATGAATTCAGTATGACCGAAGAGGGCAAACAGCTTTGTTCGCGTCCGGTTTGAACAAGCGGAGCCATGTCGCTTTGCGACAGGTGAGCTCGGGGAGGAAGTTCTTAGGAGCGTAGCGACTTAGAAACTTGGCCCTCAAGTCCGGTCGGCCGCGCAGAAAAATCACCATATATACTCTGGTGATTTTTGCAAATAATACTGAAATTTTATAGGATAAACAGGTTACCCAAAGTGAATGTAGCTGTCTTGGTAGGTCGGGGTCCCTGATGGTATAACAATTTAATAAAGATGGGTTTTAATAGGCCAATGTAGCTCAGTTGGTAGAGCACCCCCATGGTAAGGGGGAGGTCATCGGTTCAATCCCGATCATTGGCTCCAGAATCCGAGTTTCAGACAAAAGACCGACTTTTTGGTTGGGAATTAACAAAGGATTGGGTACTATATGCAATGGGAATATTAGCAGTAGCGTCGGTAATGTTTATTGCATGGTCAATATGGTTTCAACCAACAACAGGGGTTTCTGGTATAGCAATACGATCTTTGAATTCTTGGCCACTTGATGTTCTCGGTCTTTTTCTTACTGGATTTGTTGGACTGTATACTCGCATATATCTTTTAACTGTGGTTTTACCTGCATGCTTTCTATTTACAAGACGCAAATTTTTCAATTAAAATCAATATTTGAGGAAATTTGAGTGGGGGCTCTAAATCAAAATGAGCAACCCTTGCTTTTCCTTTTCCACATACTTAATATTACAATTATTGACATATGAGATATCAAAAAGGTTTTGTGCCTTTGTTCGTTATTCTTTTAATTGTGTTAGGCATAGGTGTAACGGGAGGAGGATATGTTATTTATAAAGATAAACAGCAACAGAAAAAATTTCAGGCAGATCTACGGAATTCTCAATCAAATACAGAGACTACTCAAGGCCAAACGATTACCACTCAACCTACTGCGCCCACACCGCAAAAAGCAGAATCTCCAAAAACTGTAACTACTACTTGGGAAACTTATAAAAACCAGGAGTTTGGTTTTGAAATCAAATACCCATCAGACTTAAGGGTTGATCCAAAAGTTAGTACGGACCTAATGTTATTGGGAATGAAGAGTAATTTAGTAAAAGATTTTGTCTTTTCTCTTATCATAAATCGTCATCCATCAAGCGAGTTGACTTCTGAAACTCTAAAGCAGACATGTGATAAATACCGTCAAGCGGAGGAAAACGAGGGCAAGCTCTTAGAGTGCAAGAATGTGACAATAAATGGTGTTGAGTACATTAGAGTCGTTCAAGAACTTAAATTGAGTGGCGGAAGAGGCGTAACAATCTCCGGACAGTCTCGTTCTATGTTCCTTATAGCCGCAATTATTATTCCTCCAGCACAAATTGGAGAATTCTCTAATATCTTAGAAGGTGTGTTAAGTACAATTAAATTTTAATTATTTGAGGTTGGTAGTAGATTTCTAATATTTTTTTCACTAACTTTGCATTTTTCTGATGAACAGTAATTTTCTTGATAGCGGGGTTATTTATATATCCAAACGGAGCTTTGCCGGGAAAATCTCCCTGTCGTGCTTTCTGTCTTAATCCTCTCGCGGTGTTTGTGCTTAATTGGCGGATGTATTCGGTCGCCATACCCAACTCAACGGACATCATTAGCACGTTGTCGTTTGGATAATAGCTTCTGTCGTGTGTTTGTATGTGCGTGATAATATTTTGTTGGAGAAGCCGTTCGTGGTAGTCGGACGAAAACCCGACACGAACGAGGATGACAGGAATGTCTTTCGCTCGCGCTTTCGCGATGGCGGTATTGACGTTTTCGAGAACGCTGTGCGCCGCAACATATGCCGGATAGCCCTTGCCGGCGAACTTCTCTTTATCATTGGCAATCTCATTGAAGAAGTCCGATGAGGATGAGTGCCGATTTGTTCATGGTTTCTCCTTTCATGAATGATTTCCTATGGTTTGATTTGAAGGTAAATTGGAACGGTTAAATTCTCTGGCGACACAGGAATTGAAAACAATACTTCTATTTTTTTATTTGATTTATATTCTCTATTTTTCGTCTTTTTAAAACCAGAACTATCAATAATATGCACATGCCCATCTTTGAGTTTTGACGAGCCATTGACAAATCCGAGAGAAATAGAAAGTTTTGTTAAGTGGGATCCGGCATACACCGAAGCACCTCCGTTTTCTTTAATATTTAAAAGTGCCAAAAATATAGCATAATTGGGATCATCTGTTGCATACACAAAAGCAGTTTGCTCCATTCTTCCTTTTTGATTCACAGAAGTGCTTGGCTCCAAAGCGGTTATAATTTTCGTTGATCCGTGAAAAAGAATCTTATTCGAGGTTGGTTCATGTAACAGGTAATTGTATTTTTTACAAAAAGCATAAAAATTCTGAAGATTTTTCTTATGCCCGATAAAATACAAAAAAGCGACAGTCTCTTCCAGTTTATTCTGGCGCATAAAAATTTGTAGCAAATTTCTAGAAATAAGTGTCTTGTGTCTCATATGTGAATAATATCAACAAATGATAATAAGAAAAAGAGCGGAAGCGCATGGCTTCCGCTCTGTGTGGTGAGGTGACGAAAAGATTGTTTAGGTCTTTCCGTACTTACCCCAACCCTTGTTCCAGTTGACGGGTTCGAAGTGTTGCGGATTGGTGGCGACATCGCCGTCCCTGCCACAATTCTGTTGCGAACCGTGAATCACCTTGGAAAGCTCCACGAGCTTCTCCTTCTGACTTCTCGCTTTCTCTTGCAGTGTTTGTGTTTTCATGATTTGCCCCTTTCGGTTAGGTGTTTACTGACTCAAGTTCTTGGAGAATCGCATCTGCCAATCTCTTTTCAGAATTTCGGCAGAATACAGTCTCCGTTTCGTTGGTGGTGTCGTGTTCAAAAAACTTATTTCCCGCTTGGCCACCGTAGCAGAGCGAGAAATATTCACATTCTTGCCGACAACGATTCACGCCCCGGACAAAATCCTCGACATACACAGCCAACTTTCCGCGTTCAACGATGGTCTGCAAGTCCTCATTAAGGATGTTGCCAACCACGAAGTTGTTGTAGCGTGGAGCCACTGTGTTGAGAAACTCCGGCGCGAGCAGTACGACGTCTCCATTCCAAGCAACGCTAGGAAAGATATCATATACCTCTGGTGATGCAACTTGCCCATCAGTCAAAGCTACCAACGATGGCAACATCCGGGCAAATTCTCTCACTTTAATAAACGGGTTTTCTTGCCACGCGCGGAAGAGTTCCTGCCAGAATTTCGTCACTCTGGTGGTGCCGTCCGCTTGTTGGGAATTGATGGTAACGGTGTGGACACCCAGTTGCTCTTCGACATTTATGCCAAGTGAAGCACATCTCAGTTCAACAAAGAAGTTATACAACTCTCTTGCTTTGCCGAGCGTGTTCCCACTTACAACGCAGATAGCGCTGAAAGGGATCTCCGCTTCCCGAAGGTAACGAATCCCATGCATGATTTTATCGAATGATGGAGAACTGTTCCAACCAACTCGCTTGGTATTTGCCCAAGCCGGTCCATCGATACTCACCCCAACTCGAAACTGATGGTTGCGAAAAAACTCACACCAACGCTCGTTGATGAGCGTAGCGTTAGTTTGAATTGCGTGACGTACCAGTTTTTGCTCACGCAAGCGGTCAAAGTGATCAACGAGTTTTGTGAAATACGGAAGACCACAGCTCAACGGTTCCCCGCCGTGCCAAATGATCTCCACAGCATTACCAAGCTCGGTGATTCCTTGAGCAACCCGCTCTGCAATGATCGGCTCCATCTTCCAATTCTTGTCTCGATCTGGAAGATAACAGTAGCTACAGTTGAGGTTACAGAGCTGGGTTGGTTGCATGACTATTCGCTCGACGGAAAACCTAATGTTCACGGTATCACTTCCTTTCTTTTTTGAATGTACTGGTTTCGAGAAATCCACCATGGATTTCTTCCAAAATTACTCTACAACGATTTACTAATTTACACAATGCTTTGAACTAAAATCTGCTAGCCGCCGTACTCGGCGGCTAGCGTCGGGCTTCCGAAGTTCGGGAATTTTTGATAAAGTAAGTTCTAGCGAGGTCGTAAATATACTCCAGTTTTATATTCCTCCGCTAGATCCGGGAACTTGCTCCGGTCCCTTATTGGTGTGTCTTTTTATAAAATCTTTTATGCGCTCAACCGGCAATGTATCATTTTCAATATCAAATTTATCTAGTCTGCCCCAAGACGCCAAAGCAATATCCGTATCATTTGCTTCACGAGGTGTGACAATAACCTTTGCGGCACCGAATCGCTCCAATTCTTTTTTAATAGAATCTGATACACGCGGATTGAATGAAATCCACACATCTCCATGTTCAAGATTGTGAATTACATTTTGGTCCGGAATTGCGTGGTCGCGGAAACCGGAACGAGCAGTTTGAGAGAAATGTGGTCCAGATGTTGGGGGATTTGAGGTATATTCCGGAAGCGGGCTATCTTCCGCAATGTGGAGAGCTTCTAACAGTGGCACGCTCTGGCTGAGGTCTTCCCCCTTCGGTACGGCGTTTTGTATTAACGCATAAATCCCATAACCTGAACCCAGGAGGATTATTAGGACAATGAAGTAATTTTTCAGCTTGTGAGACGAGTTAGAAGTTTGATTCTTGTTTCTCTCCTCGTTTTTTCGTTGCTCTCTCAATTCCTTTTTTGATTGATATGATTGTTTTTCCGGTTCCATATTTGATTATTGTTTTTTATTTTTATATAGTTTATTCCTATATTGTAATAAATAATTTCTAATTATAAGAAGAATACCACAAACTCTTGTTGCCACCCTCTTCTCCTTGTAATGATATTTATGGTCTAATACTATTTGTTATCAGCCCTTTGTTTGATTTTTATGCGGTCTAAAAAGGTCTTTTTTGTTAGGGTGGTTTTTTGGTAACGGGTATAATGAATGGCTACTTACTGACAGTTCGCCACCTTAGCTGTCTTGGTAGGTCTAAAAACTAGCTGGTAAGATTATGATGTTATGATGTGTTTTTGAAAATTAGTCGCCACCTTAGCTCAGTTGGCAGAGCACCACTTTCGTAAAGTGGGGGTCCGCAGTTCGATCCTGCGAGGTGGCTCATGGACAAAAGGAACGAAATTGAAAAACAAATAGAGTTTCTGGAGCTTGAAATGCAAGACCCTAATTTTTGGGACGATAAAAACTTGGCTCAAAGAAAGGTGCAAGAATTGCAAATTCTGAAAGACGCATTTTTGGGTGTTGGAAAATATGATAAGGGGGGCGCGGTGATGACCATTTTTTCCGGAGCGGGCGGAGATGACGCTGAAGATTTTTCAGCCATTCTTTTAAATATGTATTTAAAGTATATCCAAAAGCAAAATTGGAAGTATTACCTAATACATGAAAACAAAAATGACCGTGGGGGGTATAGAAACATAACGATTGAAATTCAAGGCAAAAATGTGTACGGGACGCTGAAGAATGAATCGGGAGTGCACCGACTGGTGCGCATATCACCATTTAATGCAAAAAAACTTCGCCACACATCATTTTCAATGGTGGAAGTGATTCCTAAATTTGAAAAATTGTCAGAGATTGATATTCCAGAGGACGACATAAGGGTTGAGTTTACAAAATCCAGTGGTCCGGGCGGTCAAAATGTAAACAAAAGAGAGACGGCGGTGAGGGTGGTTCACATTCCGACCAATATGGCAGTGCATGTTGAGTCGGAACGGTCTCAAGTCCAAAACAGAGAAAAGGCCATACAGATTTTAACAGGAAAAATATACAAAAAACTTGAGGAGGAAAATACAGCAAGAGAAAAGGGTATGCAGATATCAAAAAGCACCCAGATAGAATGGGGAAATCAGATAAGGTCGTATGTGATGCATCCGTATAAGATGGTTAAGGACCACCGTACGGGCGTGGAAATGTCAAATATAGACACTGTATTAGAGGGAGGAATTGATGAATTTATTGAAGCAGAAAGGGCTCTATAAACAACTTAAAAAGGTTGTTTTGTGGCCTAGTTACATGATACAATGACAGGGTAATGACCCGGTAGTGAAATTTCAATCCGATTATGTTTTATAGTTGTGTGCTGTTGAGTGAAAGATATAAAGAACTATATAGGTTTTACAACTGATCTCAAGCAAAGACTTGTGGAATATAATCAAGGGTTAAATCTTTCGACAAAACGATACACACCACGGGTCATTATCGACTACGAGGCTTGTTTAAATGAAAATGATGCAAGACGCAGGGAAAAGTATTTAAAAACAACACAAGGTGGCAGATTGTTAAAAATAAGATTAAAGGAATATCGGTATAGTA
>PFXE01000043.1 GCA_002791475.1 Candidatus Zambryskibacteria bacterium CG_4_9_14_3_um_filter_40_16
ACTTGGGCGCGCCGATAGGAAAACCACGGCTCCCTGCTAAGCGCCTTCAAGCGCTCTGCAAGGATGTGGGACGCCACCCTCCGGAGGAACCCCGCTTGGGTGGCACGAAAGCCACCCAAGACAGACTCGGCTTCCTTCAGAGCGTCGTTGAGACGCCCCAGAGGAAGGTGCCACCAATCGGAAATCTCCGACAAGTGGCTCCCGAATCTCTGAACGACCTCCGCTCTCGCGAGGAGGTCGGGTTCCTCCAGACCATCGGCAAGCACTTGGGCGCGCCGATAGGAAAACCACGGCTCCCTGCTAAGCGCCTTCAAGCGCTCTGCAAGGATGTGGGACGCCACCCTCCGGAGGAACCCCGCTTGGGTGGCACGAAAGCCACCCAAGACAGACTCGGCTTCCTTCAGAGCGTCGTTGAGACGCCCCAGAGGAAGGTGCCACCAATCGGAAATCTCCGACAAGTGGCTCCCGAATCTCTGAACGACCTCCGCTCTCGCGAGGAGGTCGGGCTTGGAGATGAAGCCCGCCAAACCAGCGGCATGCTCCATCTCACTCTCCAAGAGAGCAATCACTCTCTTGAGAGAGTCCAGAACGCTCGTACGACTATACATGATACCTCCTCCATTCAGGGTGGGTTTTGTTGACTGAAAAAGACAAAGAACTACCTCTTTTACTCTTTTCTAATTATATCATAACCAATATTTCTGTCAAGTAAATTTATAAAACAAAAAATCAAAGACCTCTTCCAGAGGTGGTCCCCCCTCCCGAGGTTCCACCTCGGGAGGGGGGACCAGAGGATAGAAACTTTTTTTACTCTTTTCACTCTATTGCCATAAAATTCAAAATGAGTATACTGGATTCCAATGAGCATTTCTGGTATTTTACCCTATGTTCAAATTATCCTCTCGGTCATCCTTATTGGAAGCATTCTTTTGCAGACATCAGACGCCGGCTTGGGAAGCGCGTTTGGAGGCGGGGATAGTTTTAGCAGTGGACATCACGAACGAAGAGGTTTTGAAAAAACCATTTTTAGAGCTACTATAATTACTGCAATACTCTTTGGATTTTCAACCTTTATTTCATTGTTCATATAGCCAATAAAATCCTAAAAATTCAGATATACTCTCTACTTAACATCGCGCAATATTGTGAATACGGAATTTCTAAACAAATACCTGAAAAAGAGGTTTTCTATTCCTGGGGAATCCACTTTCAGCAAAACATTTAAATCATTTTCGCTTTCAGAGCGTATTGTTTTTTATTCTCTCCTGACGGTTCTTGGAATATTAACGCTCGGTTTTCTTTTTTATATAAACAATCAATTCTTGGTGCAAATACCGGCAAAAGGAGGGTCTCTTACGGAGGGCGCTGTCGGCTCACCGCGCTTCATAAACCCCGTGCTTGATATATCAGACGCGGACAGAGACCTTACGGCACTTATATATTCCGGTTTAATGCGACCCGGCCCTGACGGAGAATTGATTCCAGATTTGGCGGAAAGCTATTCAATATCGGAAGACACTCTCACATACACATTTACCATACGCCAAGATGCTGTATTTTCAGACGGCTCTCCGGTAACTTCGGACGACGTGGAATTTACAATTTTCAAAGCTCAAGACCCGGCCCTCAAAAGTCCTCGGCGCGCCAATTGGGAGGGGGTTGCTATAAACAAAGATGGAGAAAAAGAGATATCTTTTACTCTCAAACAACCGTACTCGCCCTTTCTTGAAAATACCACCATTGGAATTTTGCCAAAACACATATGGAAAGACGCGTCCTCTGATGACATACCGTTTAGCCCTTACAACACAAACCCAATAGGGTCCGGTCCTTACAAAGTATCCAAAATTGGACGCAATTCGGCCGGTACTCCAAATGAATACCAGCTTGTTTCATTCAAGAAATATACTTTGGGCGAACCTTACATTTCAAACCTGACGCTTAAATTTTATCCCAACGAAGAAGATTTGATTAAGGCTTACAAGAGTCGCGATATTGAAGCTCTAAACAGTATTTCCCCCGGCGCAACAACTGAACTGGAAAAATCTGGCGCTCCGATATACAAAGTTACATTGCCAAGAATTTTTGGCGTATTCTTCAACCAAAACCAGGCAAGCGTCTTGGCGAATGTAGAAGTGAGAGTGGCGCTAGACACCGCTCTTGATAAACAAAAAATTGTGGACAGTGTTCTTTTGGGATATGGAAAAACATTGAGCGGACCGATTCCTTTTGGTAACCTCGCCGGTGATGTGGAAGCGACTTCAAGCGAAGCCAAGATCGCGAATGCCAGAAATGTTCTTGAAAGAAATGGTTGGGAGTTGAACCCTGAAACAAATATATACGAAAAAACCGTCAAAAAAGAAAAGACTATTTTGTCTTTTTCCATCGCAACGGGAGATTTCCCGGAACTTAAAAATTCCGCACAAAGTATAAAGGAGCAGTGGGAAGCGTTGGGAGCGAAAATTGACCTCCAGATATACGAGAGTGGCGATTTACAGCAAAATATTATTCGTCCGAGAAAATACGATGCTCTTTATTTCGGAGAAATTGTCGGAAGAGATTTGGATTTTTACCCATTTTGGCACTCTTCCCAGAGAAACGACCCCGGGTTAAACATTTCTCTTTATGTGAATAGCGAGGTGGACAAGATTCTAGATGATGTCAGAAGCACTTCCGACCCGAGCCAACGCGAACAAGACTATAAGGATTTTGAAACTGAAATAAAAAAAGACAGACCCGCAGTTTTCACATATTCGCCAGATTTTATTTATGTAGTTCCAAACAAAATCAAAAATATCAAACTGGAAAAACTTACAATGCCCAGTGAGAGATTTATGAATATTTATCAGAGATACATAGAAACCAACAAGGTTTGGAAAATTTTTGCTCCAAAATAAATTTATAAAAGTTAATAAAAAAATAATGACAAACGAAAGAACATACGCTCACGGAACTCGGCAGAGAGAAGTCGGCAGAGGAAACCGTACTTCCAGACCGCAAAAATCTAGATTTGGAGGATCTTCCATGAGAAGAGGGCCATCGGAACAAGGATCACCGAAGAGAAACGGCGAGAGCACGGATAAAATACCAGAGTCGGGAGACAACATCCGCATTGTCCCATTGGGAGGGGTTGAGGAGGTTGGCAGAAATATGACAGCCATTGAGTTTAAAGGCAGTATAATTGTCATAGATGCCGGATTTCAATTTAGAGATGACAACACTCCGGGGATTGATTATATACTGCCCAACACAAAATATCTTGAAGACAATAAAGAAAAAATTAAAGCTCTTTTCATAACTCACGGGCACTTAGACCATATAGGAGCCATCCCCTACATAATGGAGAGAATCGGTAACCCGCCCATATACACCGCGCAATTTGGAGCCATTATGATTGCCAAGCGTCAAGAAGAATTCGTAAATATTCCAAAACCAGACATAAGGGTGCTGGACCCCAACCAGACGATTACAATTTCGGAAGAACTTTCTGTCACCACATTTCCCATTTCTCACACCATACCGGATTCTATAGGAATGATTATAAAAACTCCGTACGGAAACATAGTATTTATAGAAGATGTGCGCGTAGACAATATCAATGGAATACCCACGGAAGAAGAGTTTGAACAATACAAAAGATTTAAAGATATGGAGGTTCTCTTGCTTACCATGGATTCCACCAGTATAGAGAAGCCTGGTTTTTCTCTTTCAGAGCAAGTTGTTATAAAAAACATTGAGGAAATAGTCAGAAACACTAAGTCCCGACTTATCATCGCCACATTTGCGTCTCAAGTGGAAAGAATCATCGCTGTTGTTGAAATATGCAAAAAACTTAATAAAAAAGTAGTTTTTGAGGGTAGGAGTATGCGCACAAACCTTGAAATAATAAAACACCTCAAGTTGGTTGATACTGACAAAGTTACTATACCGATAGAGGAGATGGAAAATTATCCGCCAGACAGAATCGTTATGATTGCCACGGGAGCGCAGGGAGAAGAGTATGCGGCGTTAATGAGAATTTCCACCGGAACACACAAGTATGTTAAGTTGCGACCGACTGACACCATTCTTTTGTCATCCTCTATCATTCCCACAAACTACAGGGCGGTGATAAATCTCAAAGATAATCTCTATCGTTCATCCGCCAAAATCATCACTTACCTTGACTCTGATGTCCACGCTTCGGGACACGGAAATAGAGATGAGTTGAAATGGATTCACAATCAAATCAAATATAAATTCTTCATACCTCTTCATGGGCACCACTATATGCTTCGGCAACACGCGGAGCTTGCGTATTCCATAGAGGTTCCTAGAGAAAATGTGGTTATACCTGACAATGGTTCGGTAATAGAAATATATGAAAAAGGCCAAAAGATAAAGGTGTTGAAAGAGAGGGCGCCGTCAAACCCCATTATGGTTGACGGTTTTGCCGTTGGTGGTGTGCAAGAAGTTGTAATGCGCGATAGAAAACTTTTGGCAGAGGATGGCTTTGTCGTTATTGTCGCTAGCATAAACTTAAAAACGGGCAAACTTAGAAAATCTCCTGACATAATTTCAAGAGGTTTTGTTTATCTTCGCGAATCTCAAGAGCTCTTGCAATCGGCGCGTATTATTATAAAAAAGACAATTGAAGGTTCGGCTTCTGGAATGAATCCCATAAACTTTGATTTTGTAAAAGGAGACATCTCTGACGCTGTGGGAAAATTTTTGTTTCAGAAAACCGCCAAAAGACCTATCGTAATACCTGTTATTTTAGGCGTATAAAATATGGGTGAGATTTGGAAAAATTTAAAAGGGAATCACAATCTTACGGGTGTATTCATTGCGAACTTTTTTACCGCTTTCCATTACTTCCTTCTCGGATATATAAATTCTTCTTTCTTGGGAGGTTTTTTCTCTGCGAATACGCTTGGTTTTATTTATATCATCGCGTCCCTTGCAAGCACAATACTGCTCATAAAATCACCAGATGTCCTTAATCATTTCGGTAATATAAATTTTCTCCTATTCTTTATTGGCGGAGAAATAATATCGTTAGTGGCTTTGGCTCTGTTAAAACTCCCGCCTCTCATAGTCCCCTTCTTTATATTCAGCCAGATATCAATTTTTATGATGACATTCAGTTTGGATATTTTTCTTGAAACCGTGATAAAGGATGAATCTCACACGGGATTCATTAGAACTTCGTTCATTACCACAGCCAATATCGCTCTTATAATTTCCCCTATAATTGTCGGTTTTTTGGTTGGAGATGATAAATACCATAGAGTTTTCCTCCTGGCCGCGGCCTTGCTCGTGCCGGCATTTATTTTTTCCATAAAATCATTGTCAAAAATAGAAAAACCGAATTTTAATCATCCGAAAATAATAGAAACATGGTTGGAATTGAGAAGGAGCGCTGACATAATGAGAATCACCACGGTTAATTTTATTCTGCAATTTTTTTATGCGTGGATGGTTGTATACACACCAATATATTTGCACCAAGAAGTCGGTTTTAGTTGGAAAATTATAGGAATAATATTTACCATTATGCTTTTGCCGTTTGTTATTTTTGAAATACCGGCCGGAGAAATGGCTGACAAAAAATATGGCGAGAAAGA
>PFXE01000012.1 GCA_002791475.1 Candidatus Zambryskibacteria bacterium CG_4_9_14_3_um_filter_40_16
ACCGAGAATGTGTCACATTTAGTAAAAGTGTCCGGCATTGGTGGTAAAATAGCGGAAAAGATTATTCTTGAATTAAGGGGCAAGCTTGGAAAAGCCGGGGAGATGGAAGCCGGCATGCTTAGGGATGAGAGTGATGTTGTGGAAGCTCTTTATTCTCTCGGTTATTCCCAAAAAGAAGCTCGTGAAGCACTTAAAGAAATTTCTGAAGAGATAATTGGCACAGGTGAGAAAGTTAAAGAAGCTCTGAAAATACTGGGAAAAAATAAAAAATGAAGGAGAAAATAAAAAAACTCATACCGACAAGTTTGTTTCATGCAGTACAGCCGATATACCACTTCCTGCTCTCGTTTCTGGGAGCGGTTATTTATCGTTTCCCCTCAAGGCACATAAAAATTGTTGGAATTACAGGGACAAAGGGCAAAACGAGCACAACGGAGTTGGCCAATGCGATTCTAGAAAAGGCCGGCTACAAAACGGCTCTGGCAGGAACACTGCGTTTCAAAATCGGAGATAAAAGTCGTCCCAATTTGTTTAAAATGACAATGCCGGGGCGATTTTTTATACAACATTTTATTCGCCAAGCTGTAAGGGATAGATGCGACTGGGTTGTAATAGAAATGACATCTGAAGGCGCGAAGCAGTGGAGACACAAGTGGATAGACCTTAACGCGCTGGTTTTCACCAATCTTTCTCCAGAACACATTGAATCGCACGGCTCATTTGAAAAATATTTGAAGGCAAAACTTTCTCTCGGCAAATCTTTGGAAAACTCTTTTAAAAAACAAAAGATTGTTGTCGCAAACAAGGACGACATATATGGCAAAGACTTTTTGTCACTGCATGTACCAAACCGCTTTCCTTTTTCGCTTGAAGATGCGAAGCCGTATAAAATAAGTGAAAAGGGGGTTTCGTTGACTTTTCTCGGAGAAAAAATATCGTCACACCTTAAAGGAGTTTTTAATATCTACAACATATTGGCGGCAGCAACTTTCGGGTCATCTATAGGAATATCCGCACAAGTAATATCTGAAGCACTGAAGGGGGTAGAGAGCATACGGGGGAGGGTGGAATATGTAACTATCGGAAAAAAACAAAACTTTGATGTCATTGTTGATTACGCGCATACGGCAGATTCTCTTGAGAAAGTATATCGGGTTTTTGATGGAAAAAACAAAATATGTGTTCTTGGAAACACGGGGGGAGGAAGGGATAAGTGGAAAAGGCCTGAAATGGGGGCGGTAGCGGATAAATATTGCCAGACAATCATTCTCACAAACGAGGACCCGTATGACGAAGACCCCAAAGTTATAGTGGAGGAAGTAAAAAATGGAATAAAAAACACTCCTTGCGAAATAGTGATGGATAGGAGAAGGGCTATCGGACTTGCGCTAGAAAAAGCAGATATCGCCACTCAAAAAGAGTTGGGTGAGAAGGGGGCGGGAAAAGAGAGGGTTGTTGTATTAATAACCGGCAAGGGCACGGACCCATATATTATGGAAGAAAACGGGAAGAAAACCCCTTGGGATGATGCTACCGTGGCAAGAGAAGAATTGGAAAAAATATTTTCTAAAAAACAAACTGGAGAATAACGGGAACAGATTATACAAACCGTAAAATTTTGTGTTTTAATGAATTTAATTAAGATTTTCTTTGGTCATTTTTACTAAACTTAAAATCACCACCTTGCCAGAACTGCCTGAAGTACAAACCACCGTTAATGGGATTAATAAGAAACTCAAAGGTTTGAGGATTGTGGATATTTGGACAGATTACCCCGCACGACACTACGATAATCCTCAATGGCAAAATTCCGAAAAAATAAGCTCTAGGCAAATAAAAAACAAACACTTCTTCAATTACTTTAAAAAAAATATCGTTGGAAAAAAAATAACTGGAGCTGAAAGACGGGCAAAAAATGTTTTAATCCACTTATCTGCAAACAAAACACCGTCCAAAACAACAAAAGGACGATGCGAGACAATCCTTATTCATATGAAAATGACAGGACATTTGCTTTTCGGTAAATACGAAAAGGTAAATACAAAAACTAAAAACCTTAAACCAAAAACGACAAAGTGGGTTGCGCAAGAGCCGGGGCCTTTGCGAGATGATTCCTTCAATCAATTTATTCATCTGGTTTTCAGTCTGTCAAACGGCAAACACCTTGTTCTTTCTGATATGAGAAAATTCGCCAAGGTTTTGTTGATTGAAAACTTTGGTCTAAACACCTCTTCGGAGCTCTCTCATCTGGGACCCGAACCGTTAACTAGTAATTTTTCATTAAAGGTGTTGAAAGAAAGATTGAATAAAAAACCAAACTGGCCGATAAAAAGCGCGCTTATGGACCAAACCCTTATTTCCGGCATAGGAAACATATATTCCGACGAAATACTTTGGGCATCAAACATTCACCCCCTTCGTAAGGTGGAGGATTTGAAAACTTCTCAATTCATAAAAATTTTGGTGAACACAAAACTTATTCTTAAAAAAGGAATTGATTTTAAAGGCGACTCAATGTCCGACTACAGAAATATAGACGGTAGACGTGGTCGTTTCCAAAACGAACACCAGGCCTATAGACGCACAGGCAAGCCGTGTACCAAAAAGAGATGCCCTGGTACTATAAAGCGTACTGGGGTTAGGGGTAGAAACGCTCATTTCTGCTCTACTCATCAGAAATAAATGACTACATATTTATTATTTTTGCTAGGAATAATGGCGCTTGGAGATGTGGCTTTGATACCTCTTCTTTACTTTAGCGTTACCGACTCTTTCTCGCTTTCAACCGTAATTCTCATAGGACTAATTGCTAATACCATAATGGATGTTTTTTGGTATTGGGTAGGGAGAATGTCAAATAAGGAGAAAATTTTCCGTTTCTTTAGGATTGATAGGTTGATGAAGAAGAACGCTGAAATTTTTTCTCTGTCCAATCCGCGTGCTGATAAAATTCTTTTTATTTCTAATTTTCTATACGGCATACGAGTCCCCGTCAGAGTTCTTTACGGTATGGAGAGACTCCCACTTCGCAACTTTCTTCGTGTTGGGGTTTTGGGAACTATTATCTGGATACTAATTATCGCCGGGTTGGCTTTTACTCTAAACACGGGTGCGGAAGAACTCAAAATATATGTGCGACGAGGAGAAATTGTTTTTAGCACATTCGTTTTACTTATTGTTCTTTTTGAAATTTGGGCAAAAAAATATATAAAAAAATTTATGAGCTCCAAAGAGCAGGATTGCGAAACGAATCAACCGGGAACCAAAATTTAGTCCGTTTCCAAACGACTTTTTTTATATTTTAAGAATTTGAAATAGAGCAATACCGACAGCCACGGAGATATTGAGAGATTCCTTTTTTCCTCTCATATCAATTTCCGCTATTAAATCCGCCCGCTTTAGCAATTGGGCCGACAAACCCCTTGTCTCACTCCCGAATATAAATGCGCAAGGTTTTTTTATTTTAATCTTCCTATAATTCACCGAGTTTGGCGATTGTTCTATCGCGACCAACACCACCCCCTCTCCTTTTAGTTTTTTTATAATTCTATTTAAATCTTTAGTTTTTTCCCACAGTACAAAATTTTCCGCACCCAAAGCACTTTTTGAAATCTCTTTTACTTTTCTACCAAAACGATCCACTGGGGCGGGGGTGTAACCGGTTAGAAAAACCTTACCTATACCGGACGCATCGGCGGTTCTTAGGATTGAACCGACATTGTGTTTACTCCTTACATTGTGAAGTATTAAATACGCTTCCTTTTTGGTCTTTTTATCCTTTTTGTTTCTCATAATAAAGATGTTACTATATTGCCATGTTAAATCCTTTTCCAGAACTGCTATCTTTCGGGCTTTTGGCTCCTTTTATTTTGCGTATAGTTGGAGGGTTTGTTTTTCTCAATCTCGGTTTTCTCAAATTAAAGGGTGAAAAAGACAGGTGGGAAGCGTCTTTTGAAGCTCTCGGTCTTAGACCAAAAGTCAGTTTATTAAAAATTTTTGCTCTTACGGAAATAATAGGAGGACTTGCTTTAATAGTCGGATTTTATACCCAGATAGCCGCATTGGTTTTTGTCGTTATCACTTTCGTTGAACTTTATATTGAACAAAAAGAATCTTCTCTTCTCAAGAGAGACATCGCTTTTTATCTTCTAATGTTTTCAATAGCTCTTTCCCTTCTTTTCTCCGGAGCGGGTTTCTTCGCTTTTGATTTACCTTTGTAGAAAACTATTTAAAATCCTTTGATTTGTGAGGGACACAGAATTAGATTTTCTTACCAAGCCCTTTCTTACCAAGCCCTCCCCTTGGTAAAGAAGGGGTTGGAAAATGTGGGCGGCTTCATCCAGCTTGCGCTTTTCTAAACTGTCGTCACAGATAATTTTGTTTTCGTCAAAACGAACCGCGACCCCGACTCGCCCGTTTCGACTGCTGTCGAAACACGTCTCCGTCCGTGATATGTATCAAAAAATATGAAGCGGTTCATATTTTTCTATCATGTCCCCCCACTAGGAATCGAACCTAGATCAATTGCTTAAAAGGCAACTGCTCTACCACTGAGCTATGGGGGGAACACGGAAACTATAACGAAATTAACCCCCTGTGTCTATATTTCAAGAACAAAACGCTCCAAAGCAATATTGAAATCCAAAATTCCTCGTCTGGCATCGTGATATATGCGAATGAGATTGGATGATAATTTATTGAGCTCGTCTTTTTTAAAATTTTTTGCAAAACCCAAAGATTTTTTATAGACAAAAGGGTTTAAACCTGCGTCCTTGGCACTTTTGCTCATTTGAGAAATAAGCATAGACTTAATCTGCCAAAAAAACAAGCGGAAAATTTCTTCCGGCTCCATACCAACAAAGATTGCTTTTTGATACATAATCCACAATCTCTTTTTGTCCCTAGCCCCAAGCGCGTCAGTCATGGTAAAAACATTAATTTCACCAATCTTTGTTGGTCCTTCTTTTTTGTCTGAAAATTCTTGGATTTTTTCACTGTATTTTGAAACCTTGTTGACCATTTCTTTTGTGAGACTGCCGTCAATGAATATAAAAATATTTGGGGAAGCGGAAATTTCTTTCAATTTGGTTTTTATTTCTTCATAAGAATCCTTATTGGAAAGCATTGAATCAACAACAACAATATATTTGCTTTCAAAAAGACCTTGGCTACTTATAAATTCATCCAGGATTCTTGTGTCCCAATTTTCCGAGTTTAGCTTAAAATACGAAGCGTCCGGTTTCTTTTTTATTTGCAGAGAAAGAATTTCTTGCAACTTGCTTC
>PFXE01000025.1 GCA_002791475.1 Candidatus Zambryskibacteria bacterium CG_4_9_14_3_um_filter_40_16
TCACCACGCGATCGGAGCGTACGATTCAATCCAAAGCCACCACGCGCTCCGCGCGTGCGAAGTGGGTTCGCGCAAAGGTAAGAATGTCACCGCACTGGCTATTTTGATATTCCGAAAACTTGAAGGAATATCAAAATTGGCAGCTTCTCGATGAGGTGGGATTCGAAAGGCGGAAATCCAGACTGAGCGAAGCGAAGAGGATTGAGCCAGGGTAGGAACCACCCGATAGAATTGGAGCAAGGCGAACAATTATATCGAGGTGAGTTGACGCCGAATCCCTCACTCTCCACATCTAACAGCTAGCACGAGGAAGTATGGAAGATAAAAAATATGTATATCACGGTTCTCAAAAATTTCATGACAAAGCTATTCCTGTCAGGAATCGTAGAACAAGAAAACAAAAAGACGGAACAGTTGTAACCATCTTTGACCAAGAGTCTTTTCATGCCACTCCGCACAAGTGGATCGCTGTTGCATATACATATACCCCCGCTCATTATGAAATTGACGGTAAAACAGCTCACTACAATATGGGTGTTGATTTATATAACCAAAAAAAGAAATTGGAGATTTATGGTTTTGAATCATTAGAAAAAAGTTTAAAAGCTTTATATGTAAATGGCGGATATGTTACTTATTTCTACGCAAAAGATTTTCATCACATAGAAGGGCTGGGTAATTTAGAGGTAATTACAACGAAAGAGCTTAATGCTATAGAAATTGAACACATAAAAGATCCTCTTTCTTTTTTAAAAAATGAAGGCGTTGAGTTTGACTACATTGATTTAGGCAAATCTGAAAATGAATCTCTCAGAAATTATCAATAAGGTGCTGTTAGAACCTCAAGTCGCTATACTAAAAAAACTTGGAAATGCCTTACAATGCTTGACCGACCATGGTTCCCCTTCAACATTGTTCAGGATAAACAGCCCGAGGTAGCCCGCCAGGTTTTATATTCAAGATTTTGGTATAATATTTACATTATCAACGCTTTTAAAAAATAGAAAAAAGAAAGACATGGGAAACAAAAATACAATAATTTGGATAATTGTGGTCGTTATTATCATAATTTTGGGTGTGGTCGTCGTGGGTAATAGAAAAGCACAAGCACCGGCTAATGTTCAAAACCAAACACAGGAAGAAAGCACGGCCGAAGAAGAATCCTTACCAAACAACGAAGTCCTTCCTATCGGCAACAACCAGAGTGAGGGTTCGGCCAATACCGACACACAGGTTTCTTCAACGGCGATTGTTACATATACTGACGAAGGATTTTCACCATCAACTTTGGAAATAAAACTGGGTGACTCTGTAATGTTTGTTAACGAATCAAGCGGTGGAATGTGGGTCGCATCCGGTCCCCACCCAACACACACACTCCTGCCAAGCTTTGACCAGAAAAAAACTGTGCAAACGGGAGGAACATACACATATACATTTACCCAAGCGGGAGAATGGCCGTTCCACAACCATGTGAAGTCGAGCGAATTCGGAAAAGTCATAGTAAAATAACTTTTTACAAAAGACCTTTTCTGGCCAAGAGCGAGAAAGGGTCTTTTGCTTTTTATATTATACAATTAGGAGATGCTAGATTCACCGATAGAAGACAATCTGCGCCTGCTTGAAATACACAAAAAAGCGCTGACTCGTCTCGGAATAAAAACCACAAGAGAGCTTCTCTACCATTTCCCCGTGCGATACGGCAACTCATCAGAAACAACAAACATAAAAGTATTAGAAAAAGGAACTAATGCCGTGCTCTTCGGCAGAATAACAAACTTAAAAACAAAAAAAGCGTTCAGAAAAAAAATCCCGATGTCGGAGGCGCTTTTGGAAGACGGAACGGGGTCAATAAAAATAGTGTGGTTTCACCAACCTTATCTGGCAAAGATGATTGCGGAGGGTTCTTCGGTCAGAATAGAGGGTAAGGTGGCAGAAAGAAAAGGGGGTCTCTATATTTCCAACCCCAAAATAGAAAGACTCTCTTCTCTTCCAATATCCTCGGGTGAGTCCCTCTTTTCAGGCAAAGATGATTCTGTAATATATCCAGTGTATCCGGAGAGTAAAGGAATAACATCCAATTGGATATACCACACGATACGAAAGATATACAAGAGTGGGGCTCTAGAAAATATTATAGACCCCATCCCTACAGAAATTTTAAAAAAATATAACCTTCCGACACTTAAAAGCGCGATTATTTGGATACACTCTCCAAAAAAAGAATCGGACGCGCTCTCTGCCAGAAAAAGATTTGCTTTTGAAGAAGTTTTCTTTATACAACTGGAAAAACAAAGGGCGAGAGACCGGTGGAAAAAACACAATTCTTTTATAATCAAGAAATCTAGGGGTGAAATTTCTTCATTCGTAGAGAGGTTCCCCTTTCCTTTGACCAAATCCCAAGAAAAGGCCATTGACCAAACACTTTCAGATTTTTCAAAAAATGAGCCGATGTCCAGACTCCTTGAAGGAGATGTCGGTAGCGGAAAAACAGCGGTGGCGGCCGCGGCAAGCTTTGCAGTCATAAACTCCAGACCGATTGGGCAGGATTTTGGAAATCTACAAGTCGCGTATATGGTTCCCACGGAAATTTTGGCACATCAGCATTTCCTATCATTCATTGAGTACTTTTCATCACGCCATGGCGGGGCAGGCACCGGAATCCAAATCGGACTCATAACATCAAGCGGTTGCAAAAAATTTCCTTCCAAAGTCAGCCCTGATGGCTCAACCGATATTTCAAGAACGCAACTTTTAAAATGGGTAGAGAACGGGGAAATACCCATTCTCATAGGAACACACTCTCTTATCCAAAAAACAGTGCGCTTCAAACATCTGGCGCTTGTAATAATTGACGAACAACACCGCTTTGGAGTCCAGCAACGAGCGTTGCTACGCGGAAAAAATACCAATGCGGAACAAACGCAAAATAACGCGGAAGAAAAAAACGACAGCGGTGATACAGGGCTCTTGTACAAAGATTTATCATATTCTGTGAGACAAGCTCTGTTTGAAGTAAAAAAAGCAATCGGTTCTGGCCATAAGGAAATCATTTATCAAAAAGCTCTTGAAGAAGAGTTTACAAAAAAGAAAATATCATTTAGTCGTGAAAAACAAATCCCCGTTTTACACAACAAGAAAAAGGTGGGTGTGTATGTTCCTGATTTTGTTGTGGAAGAAAAAATAATAGTAGAACTAAAGGCTCTTCCATTTATTGGAAATACTGAAAAAAAACAATTGTGGAATTATCTTAAAGGATCAGACTACAAACTGGCGCTATTGGCTAACTTTGGACCGCAAGAACTCAAGATTCAAAGAGTTGTATATGACAAAGCCCGCCAAACAGCGTCCATTCCGCAAGGTTCCGCGCCGGTTCCGCATCTGCTCTCAATGACAGCAACACCAATACCCAGAACACTGGCCCTTACGGTGTATGGAGATTTGGATTTAACATTGCTTGATGAATTACCGGTGGGAAGAAAGTGGCCGATTACAAAAATTGTTTTGCCCCAAGAGCGCGATGGAGTTTACAAATACATAAAAAACAAGTTGGATGCCGGTCAACAAGCGTACATAATTTGCCCGCGAATAGACGAACCAGACCCCACGAAAGAAGGCGCCCTGTATGCCAAGTCGGTAAAGGAGGAAGCAAAAAGAATCAGGGAAGAAATATATCCGGAATTTGAGGTGGGAGAACTTCACGGCAAACTGAAACCAAAAGATAAAGAGAAGGTTATGGGTGATTTCAATAACGGCAAAATACGAATTTTAGTCGCCACTTCCGTGGTTGAGGTTGGGGTGAATGTCTCCAATGCAACCATAATACTCATTGAGGGCGCGGAGAGGTTCGGCCTTGCCCAGCTTCACCAACTTCGCGGAAGAGTGATGAGGAGCACGCAACAGCCATACTGCTTTGTGTTCACGGAATCAAAATCAGGAAAAAGCGTTGACCGACTGAAGGCTCTTCAAAACGCAAAGAGTGGATTTGAGCTCGCGGAGTTTGATTTGTCGCAGAGAGGGTCCGGCGAGCTTTATGGTAGAAAACAATGGGGTATTTCCGACCTTGGTATGGAAGCCATAAAAAATCTGAAAATGGTTGAGGCGGCGCGTACTGAATCCAAGAATATTATTGAGTCAGATTCTGAACTAAATAATTTTCCACTCTTAAAGGAACGGCTTCTAAAACAAGGTTCAAAAATTCACTTTGAGTAGAACACTTACTGGCCTAGTGCGTTTAAGATATTTTGCAGAGCTTGCAAAACACTCGCCAATCCATTGACCGCTGACTCTATTCTCAATATTTTTGTTGTGCTTTGGTCATCCTCTAACTCTGTTCCTCCCCCAGGAGGTTGCGGAGTGGTTACAACATTCAGAATAACAGAATTGCCCGTGGGGAAACTACTTCCTTTTTCATTCACGAACAAATTATGCGTGCCGATACTGGTATTACTTGGAATGACAAACTTGATGGTGGTGGGTGACACATAAGTCGTGGCTAATGACTGTCCTGCTACTCCATCCAGAAAAACGAAAGTGAATTGATTGAAGTTAGAACCATAGACAAATACCGTAGTTCCTACGGTTGCAGAAGAAGGACTGATAAAAGAAATGGTTGGCGCTTGGGCTTGCGGAGTAGCTGCAACATTTACGGTTATACTACTTGATGCAGAGCCCCCTGGACCGGCACAAGTCATGGTGTATGTGGTGGTTGGAGCTGTAACATTACCGAAAAAGAATGTACCGCTATAGCTTGGCATGTTTATTCCGTTTGAGTTATAGACGCTATTGTTGTACAAAACTCCATCTCTAAAAATCTGGCAAGAGTAAATATTTGTTGCGCTCCAGTTAAAATTAACAGAGCTTCCGGAAGTTATAGTGATAGGACCGTGTGAGCCGTTGTAAGTTAGATTGACTGTTGGAGCTGGAGCCGTAACTGGTCCTATTGCTGGCGGATTGTTTGGGATTGGGATTTGAGGAATTGATGGTGGGGGTAGTAGAGTAGGGGCGGTCACATTTATAGTAACCTTGTCGTTTGCCACTTGGCCTATGGAATTTGGGCAACTAATCAATATTGTCGTGTTTGAAGTTAAGCTCCCGCTATCTCTGGATCCTGAAATAGGAAGACTTCCTCCCCATGTA
>PFXE01000026.1 GCA_002791475.1 Candidatus Zambryskibacteria bacterium CG_4_9_14_3_um_filter_40_16
CAAAAAATGATTTTTATAAAAATTCATTTGAATCGTTTAAAATTCAAGAAGCGGTTGAACATATTTGGGCGTCTATAAAATCTCTTGACCAAGAGATACAACACAAAGAGCCATTTAAGCTTGTTAAAACAAATAAGGAAGAGGGGGTTGAGGTTATTAAATCAATGGTCGCCAAACTTTTTTCTATTGCCGAAATGCTGGAACCCGTTCTTCCGGAGACTTCAGAAAAAATAAAATTTCTTATTAAAGAAAATAAATCTCCAAATATTCCATTATTTCCTCGGAAGGACTAATCATAATTCACAATTCTTTATTCATGATTCCCGAATTCTTTGACATCCATTCTCATCTCAACTTCCCAGACTACGGAGATGAATTACTGTTGATTATAAATAGAATGGAAAAAAACGGTGTTTGGACTACCGTTGTCGGTACTGACCTCAAAACTTCCAAGGAAGCTCTGGTTTTGGCAGAAAAACATGAAGGAATTTTTGCTTGTGTGGGTGTTCATCCTGTGGACGAGCCACAGCAAAACTTTGATGAATTAGAGTTTGAAAAACTTGTTGCGCATCCAAAGGTGGTGGCTGTTGGAGAGTGCGGACTGGACTATTTTCGCATAGACCAGAATGATATTGAAGAAAAAGAAAGACAGAAAAATCTTTTTATTAAACACATTTTGTTTGCCATCAAACACGACAAACCGCTTATGATACATTCGCGCTCGGCATACGATGATTTGATAGATATTCTCCAATTTTATAAAAAAGAAAACAGCCACCTCTTGGGCAATGTTCATTTTTTTTCCGGCAACTTAGAACAGGCCAAGAAGTTTATTGCTATGGGCTTCACCCTCTCTTTTGCCGGTCCGATAACTTTTGCTCACGACTATGATGAAGTAATACGGTCTGTTCCTGAAACATCAATACTCTCTGAAACGGACTCCCCGTTTGCTTCTCCGGTCCCTCATAGGGGCAGACGCAACGAACCTTCCTTTGTCATTGAGGTCGCTAAAAAAATAGCCCAAATAAGGGGAGAAGATGAAGAAAAAACAAGAAAGATTCTCGTAAACAACGCCCTTAAGCTGTTTAAGATTCACTGATAAGGCCGGGTTGCTTTATGTATTTCCCTGTGATACTGTGTTTCTTACTGTTTTTGGAAAAATAATGAGCGAAGAACTAGAAAAAAATGAAAAAGAAATGGATGAAAAAACCAACAGGGTATATGAAGTTGGTCTTTTGCTGATTCCTAATCTCGCTACGGAGAAAGTGAATGAAGAATTTTCTTCCATAAAATCTTCAATAGAAAAATCTGGTGGTAAGTTTATATCAGAAGAGTCTCCATATTTGAGGCCCCTTGCCTATACAATAGTAAAATCCATCGATACAAAAAACCAAAAATTTGATAATGCTTATTTCGGTTGGGTAAAATTTGAAATTGATACGGCAAATTTAGAGGAAGTAAATACGGCTTTAAAATCCAATGAAAACATTTTAAGGTTTATCAATGTAAAAACCGTTAGGGAGAGCACCTATACGCCGTCTCGGCAAATTTCACAGCCTTCTATCGGAGAGAGTGGTTCTGGAGATTTGGATTCGGTAATTTCTCAATCAGAAATAGACAGTGGCATTGATAAGCTATTAGTTGAGTAATATAATGGATGGAATTACAAAATAATCCGCATAACAATGTATTTAAACAAAGCCATAGTAATAGGTAATTTGACCAGAGACCCGGAAATCAAAGCTCTTCCGTCCGGGATACAGGTCTCTACTTTTTCCGTTGCCACAAACAGAGTTTGGAAAGATAAAAACGGAGACAAGCAAGAAAGCGTTGATTATCACAATATTGTGGTTTTTGGCAAACAAGCCGAGAATGTTGCTCAATATCTAAAGAAAGGAAGCTCCGCGTTGGTGGAAGGTCGAATGCAAACAAGAAGTTGGGATGCTCAAGATGGAAGTAAGAAATACCGAACAGAGATAGTCGCTGATCGCGTGCAGTTTGGTCCAAGAAGAGACTCTGTCGGGTCATCTTCGCAAAAGGAGAACTCCAAAGATAAGGAAGATGACAGTTCCAACGATGCTCCCGCCATTGAGTACCCTACGGAAGATATTAATCCTGACGATATTCCTTTTTAATAAGTTATGAAAGACTCCAAAACAAATCAATCAAGTATTCTCCAGAATGTTAAGTATTTTGACTACAAGGATACCGAGATGTTGAAAAAATTTTTGAATCCGCACTCCAGAATGCTGTCTAGAAAAAAGACGGGCACTTCCGCGAAGAGCCAGAGGGCGATAGCTCAAGCTATAAAAAGAGCCAGGTTTCTGGCCCTACTTCCTTACGTATCCAGATAATTTTTAATATGCCAGGATGGTTTAGAGGATTAATATTTTCCGTTTTTTTTATTTTTCTAATCTTTTTTCTAAAGATTATTTGCCCCCTTAGTGTGGGATGTCTTTCCGACCCATTTTTTGTTCCCATTTTTTACCCGCTAGTTTTAATAAAATTTATTTTCGGGGTTTCATCTGCGGAGGTTTTAGGGAGGTGGGAGCCGATTTTTATTTTATTTTTCTGGGCTTTGGTTGGTATTATACTCGGATACATCTACGATATATACAAAAACAAAAGAAATAGAAAAATAGAAAACTTTAATTTATAACTCTGTCCGTATATTGCCCTGTTTCGGTATTGACTCTCACGACATCACCTTCTTTAACAAAAAGGGGGACTTGTATTTTCGCTCCGGTTTCCAGAGTTACTATTTTGTTACCACCCTTTGCCGTGTCTCCCTTTACCGCGGGCTCCGCTTCTTTAACTAGCAAATCAATTTTGATGGGGATTTTCACCCCGATAATTTCATCTTCTTTATTTTGTTTTTCGTCTTTTGGATTGTCAAAAACCAAAGCATCAATGACAGAGTTTTCCTTTAGAAATTTACCGTTTTCTCCCACTAGGTTTTGGTCCAAAGAAAATCTTTGACTCGGATTATCTGGTCTGCAAAACCACCATACACCCTTGTTGTTATACAAATATTTTATTTCTTTTCTGGAAATATCCGCTTCTTGCGCTTTTTCAGACACATGGAAAGATCGCTCGGAAACTTTTCCGGTAAGGAGATTTCTAAGTTTGGTGGCGTTTACCGGTTTGCGTTGTTGTTTGCGGAAAACGTGCGACTCAACCACCTCATAAGGGTCTCCATCCAAAACGATATATTTCTTTTCTGTGATTTCGTTGTAGTTGAGCATTTAAATATATTTAATTTTTTAAATTAGGATGAATATTTTAACCAAGAATTAGCACCCTGTCCATTAAATGAAAAACCGCGCGTAGGAGAGACGCACGGTTCCGCAGAAAGCGAGTTGTTGTCTGGGTTGACCAATTTCGCAGGGCTCAACCACTTAAATAAAGTTTTTGACCCGATACCTTTTTGATTGGATTCCAGTCCAACCTTCCCTCATTACGCCAGAGGTGCATTCTCCTAGGAAAGGATTTGGCTCAACTTCCAGATGCGGTATTAAATACTTTAATAATTTTTCTCCACCCTGTCAATCAAATTTTTATGCTAAATGCCCTTAAGTTTCAATCTAATCTCTTTGAGAATTTCTCCGGCGATTTTTTTGTCTTCTCTTAAAAATTGCCTTGTGGCATCATACCCGCGTCCGAGCTTGATTTCGCCATAAGAGTATGATGAACCGCTCTTATTCACTATCCCGAATTTTTCCCCCAATGCTATAATTTCACCCTCTCTGGATATTCCTTCATTGTACATAAGGTCAAACTCTGTCTGTTTGAACGGGGCGGCCACTTTATTTTTAACAACCTTGACTCTGACCCTTCCTCCGACCACATCATCGCCCTTTTTAATTTGAGCTATTCTTCTTATGTCCAAGCGCACCGAAGTGTAGAACTTTAAAGCTTTGCCTCCAGGAGTGGTCTCTGGGTTTCCAAACATTACTCCAATCTGCATTCTTATTTGGTTTATGAAAATTACAACGGTTTTGCTTCTTGCGACTATAGCCGTCAATTTTCGGAGCGCTTGCGACATAAGGCGCGCCTGTTTTCCCACATGGTGCGCGCCCATATCGCCCTCAATTTCATCTTTTGGCGTTAAGGCGGCAACCGAATCAATAACAATGACATCGGTTTTGCCCGACCTGACCAAACTCTCCACAATTTCAAGCGCCTGTTCTCCCGTGTCTGGTTGAGAAATTAGAAGCTCGTTTATATTTACTCCTAGTTTCTTTGAGTATTCCGGGTCCATAGCGTGCTCGGCATCTATGTAAGCGGTTATACCTCCCATTTTTTGCGCTTCAGCTATTACATGAAGGGCAAGGGTGGTTTTTCCGGACGACTCTGGACCAAATACCTCTATTATTCTCCCCCTAGGCAGACCCCCGACACCGAGCGCCGCGTCCAAACCTATTGAGCCGGTAGGAATGACATTGACATCAACCCTTGGTTTTTCACCCAATTTCATTATGGCGTCTTCTCCGAACTTTGTTTTTATTTGGCGAATAGTTTCCTCTATATTTTTTTCCGATTTTTTCCCCACCTCCTTTTTTTCTGTTTTTATTTTTTTCATATATTTTATTGTTGGTTCGTGGTCGTGCTATTTGTTGTCTCAATCGCCGGCTCTATATTTAATTCGGTTTCATTTTCAGTTTCCAAAATTATCTCCAGAACCTTCTTTGTACTCCGTCCAAATTTATCCGTAGCATTAAGGGTAATTATATTATAGCCGGAAGACAGTATCAATTCTTCTCTAAAAGCCCCAAGGTCATCAACGAATATCTGTCTTCCGTTAAGTCTTATAAAAGCTATATTTCGGGCATTGCCTTCAATTTTTAGAACTTTTTCGGTTGTGGTCGTTCCGTTTAGAGGGGTTTTCACGACTATAACGGGGCCCAATATCAGATTTCGCGCTTGAAACAGTCCATAAAGCAAAATCACAACAAGAACAATAAAAAATAAGACCAAAGCGAACCTTTTTCTGGGGTTATTATCCAACTTCTTCATTATTTATTTTTTCTTCGGAATTGGGATTTTCTTGCGCGTATTCGCTTTTTTCTAAAACCTCTCTGGGTTTCGCGCCGAAGCCCGGTCCTACCACCCCTCTTTCTTCAAGCATATCCATAAGTCTTGCGGCGCGGGCATAACCCACACCGAGTTTTCTTTGCAGATACGAAGTTGAGGCTTTGCCCGCTTCTACGACGGTCTCGCGCGCGTCTTCATAAAGGTCATCTTCATCGTCAAAGTTGCTTTCAAAAAGAGAATCTTTTTTTGTTTCTTGCGCAAAGTCAATTTCGTTGGGTATTTCATCTTTATAATTATCATAAAGATATTTTGTTACCTTTTTTACTTCTGATTCTGAAATAAACGCGGACTGTATTCTTCGTGGTTTTGACATTTCTCCCGAAATGAAGAGCATATCACCGGCGCCCAAAAGCTTTTCTGCTCCCGAAGCGTCAAGAATCGTTCTAGAATCCACTTGAGACGCGACCTGAAGCGCGATTCTAGACGGTATGTTTGCTTTAATAAGCCCCGTAATGACATTGACGGAAGGTCTCTGCGTGGAGAGTACGAGGTGAATACCCACGGCTCGGCTCATCTGTGCCAAACGAACAATTGCCGACTCAAGCTCTCTTGGGTATGCGTGCATAATGTCTGCGAGCTCGTCTATTACGACCACTATATATGGCATTGTTTCCGGCAAATCTTCCGCGCTCTCTTTTTTCTCTTTTAATTTTTTTAACTCCGGCTCTAAGATATTTTTGTGATATGAATCAATGTCTCTGACAGACATCTCTTCAAAAACGTCATAACGTCTATCCATTTCTTTTGCCAACCATTTGAGAGATAGGATTGCTTTCTTTGCTTCAGTTATTACGGGAGTCAGTAGGTGGGGGACTTTGTTGTAAAGAGTAAGTTCAACCCTTTTTGGGTCAATCATTATAAATTTTAAATTTTCTGGCGGATTGCGAAAAAGAAGAGAGGTCACGATGGAATGTATAGTTACTGATTTGCCGGAACCGGTGGCGCCCGCTATAAGAAGATGTGGCATTTTGTTTATGTCCGCGAAGTGGGATTTGCCGGAAATACCACGGCCCAAAGAGACCAAAAGCGGTTTGGCGGAACTCTGAAATTCTTCTTCCGCAAGCATTGTGCCAATACCGACCACGCTTTTTGAACTGTTTGGTATTTCAATACCCACCAGTGATTTACCCGGGATGGGTGCTTCAATTCGTACGGGGTGTGCCGCCAAGGCCAGTTCAAGATTATTTTGTAAGGACAAAATTCTAGACAGCTTTACGCCTTCTGCCGGCTTAAGCGCGTACCTTGTTACTGACGGGCCTATTGTTACCTCATCCATTTCAACGGCGATTCCAAAATTTTGAAGAGTCCTCTTTATAATATTCGCGTTGCCTTTCACATCTCCGACATCTGGTTTACCGCGGTCTTTTTCAAGAAGAGAAAGTGGGGGAGGGGTAAACATTTTTAGTGAAAGTGTTTTTATTTTGAAATCCGCGAACACTTCATCTTCATTTTTAGAGAAGAACCCACCGGACGATTTTTTGCTTTCTTCTTTCTCTGTTCTCTCTTTTTTTTCTTCGGTTTCTTTGTTCTCTGTTAGTTGTATTGTTTCTACTTCTGCTTCCCCATCTTTTTCTTTCTTGTCTTTGCGTCTGAAAATATTTCTTATCCCTAGAAGAAAGTCTATTCGCAGAGCCGTATCAAACGCGATTAAAAATGAAATAATCAAAATTGCCAGCAAAATTATACTGCCCGCGTAGACATCAAAGAGTTTAATAAAGGGAGAAGAAATAAATTTTCCCAAGAAACCGCCTCTTCCTGCGTCAAAAACATCAATCAGCCCAAGCGATGAAAGAAAAAATATTGAGATTCCCACTATTTGTGTTCCCGCAAATTTCTTGCGTATGTTTTTGAAATAAGAAACGGATAGGGCGATAAAAAGTGCGGGCAGAATAAAGTATCCCCAGCCAAACAAAAAGAAAAATGTAGAGTACAGCTTTCTACCCACAATTCCCGCGCTACCAAACACCGATAGTATGAAAAGGATTGCCATAACAAGGAAAAAAACCGCGAATATTCCGCCAACTGTTTCTTCTTGCAAAGTTTCAAATGTCCTCTTCCACCAGCCGTCTCCGCTACTTTTTCTTTTTCTGCCCATTTTATTTATTTTCTTATTTTATTTTTGAAATTTCTTCAATCATAACACAAAAGGGTGACGGAATAATTTTTAACAGTTTAAAATAAGGTTAGAACAAAACACCGAAAAACAATATCATCTTTTGTCCTTAAAGTTACGGCGATTGATTTTTTAAAAGAAGATGGTATTATAAAGGACAATAAAAGGACAATATTTTGAAAATAAAATCCAAATAAAATAAAGGACATAAATGCGCAAAAGAAAAAATTGTCTTATAACAAAAACATAATGGACGATAATAATACTGAATATGATATGGTTTCTATCGGCTCTCTTGATGTTCCGACCTCTTTTAAAAAGGACAAAAACCTCCTATTTATTTTGAGTAAAACAGAAAAGCTTTCTACCGCCGTATATTTGGTCACCAATCTTCTGTCGGACAAAGAACCAGCAAGATGGAAGTTAAGAGAGCTGGTGTTGGATTTAATGTCCTTTAATATTTCTTTTTATAAAAATCTTGAATTTCAAAATAACGGACTTGGAGAAAAGATAGAATCCATTGTTACGGAAATAATTTCTATCATTAATGTTGCCATGATTACCAAAACAATCTCCCATATGAACGCTTCAATTTTGAAAAGCGAATTCCTCTCTGTTTTAAGCCACATACAAACCGCGGTCAATAGTCACAAAAACCAAAATCTATTATTTAACCAAAGCTTTTTTGAAGTCCCGGACACTCCTCAAGACGCGCCAAATAAATCCAGTGAAAAAGAAAACCAATCAAGTATTTTATCAAGGACAAAAATTAATTATGGCATAAAGGACAAATCTTTAGTGCCCACTAACTCCTCTCAAAAACCGGACAAAATCGTGAATCCTCTCAATAGATTTAGTCCTGTTTCGGTAAAGAAAAATCACAGAAAAAGTCTTATAATAGGTCTTCTAAAGAAGAAAAAGGAGGTAATGGTAAAAGATGTTACGGAGCTCATTGGCAATTGCAGTGAAAAGACAGTGCAGAGGGAATTGCTCGCTTTGGTAAATGAGGGTTTGCTAAAAAAAGAAGGGGAACGCAGGTGGACGAAATACAGTTTGGTTTAAAAATGTCTTTTTGTCGGTATCTAAAATAGAGCCGTATTTAATTGACTTTTTCGGCTATTTTGATACATTTCTTGTGTGGTAAGTGGGTAGATATAGCCATAATGTGGGTTATCCACATAAGTGTTTTACTCATCTTTCCGAAAAGGATATAATGTTTCTGTACGCATTTTGTGTATCCGGCAAGACAGATATACAAAGTCCGTAATTTTCTACAGGCCAACTCGTCTCATAGGTATAAGGCGAGAGAACTTATAGAGGTTTTCGGGACCTTGACAACAAAATAGTGAAGTAAGTTTGTATTCAGAACGACCTTTTTCTTTGGACTCTGCTTTACGGAAAATCCACAAAAGTGCCAACTCTCTTCTCGCGTCGATTTACATCTCTTTTCTCAAAGAGGGAAAAGGGGGATTAAATTGAGACGGGGAGTTGAATGAAATGTGAAATGAAAAGTATTAAAAGAAATTATTAGCAGTTTAAATTTTAACAGCGTATTCGCGCGGTGGCGCGAATACGCGCATTACGCCACCTCTCCACCCTTAATAATAATTGGGGTGGCGTGAAAAGTAAGAATTATTAAAAAATAGATATGAAAAGATTTTTAGCAAGCTTTGTAGGTTTGACAATGGTCTTTGCTTTCGTCGCTGTACCAAGCGCCGGAGCACAAACCACAGCTGACCTTCAAGCACAAATAAACAGCTTGCTCGCGACTATCGCACAGTTGCAAGCACAGCTAGCTGCTCAGACGGGAGGATTCCCACAAGGGTCAGCAATTCAGTTCAATACCAACTTAACAATTGGTAGTACTGGTTCTGATGTTACCGGTCTTCAGCAGTTTCTAGTTTCAAAGGGATTCCTTCAAATGCCACAAGGTGTTGCCTTCGGTTACTTTGGTCCTTTGACCCGAGCAGCTGTCGCGTCATGGCAAGCGGCAAACGGAATCAGTCCTGCGGTTGGTTTCTTCGGTCCAATTTCTAGAGCGGCTATCGCCAGTCAAATTGGTTCAACGCCTGGAGTACCAGGAGTTCCTGGAGTACCAGGAGTACCTGGAACACCAGGAACCCCTGGAGGTATTACCACCCCAGGTGCTGAAGGAACTTTGATTCTTACCAGAAACCCAACCCCAAGCTCCGGTGAAACAGTCAGAGAAGGGGAAACCAGAGCTCCTGTATTGGGTCTCAAGATTGAAGCCCAGAACTCTGACCTCTCTATTCAGAG
>PFXE01000037.1 GCA_002791475.1 Candidatus Zambryskibacteria bacterium CG_4_9_14_3_um_filter_40_16
CATTCTCAACTCATTTTAATAACACACAATCGTGAGACAATGTCCCGGGCGGGAATTATTTATGGAGTAACAATGGGGCGAGGTGGCGGCTCAAAGGTTTTGTCTATTCAGTTTGACGAAGCTGTTGCTGTCGCAAAGTAGTTTTGTTTCTAACCCTCTATATAAAAATTTTACGCAAACACATAGTTTAAAATTTTTGCATCCAAATCCGCGCTTACAAGCTTTACCCTTACTTGGTCACCAAGTGAAAATTTTTTATTCTTTTCTTCTCCGACTATTGAATAGTTTTTTGCGTCAAGAGAGTAAAAATCATCAGTAAGATCTCTCAATCTAACCATACCTTCTGCTTTCGTTTCTTTTTCTTCAACATATATTCCCCATTCAGAAACTCCAGAAATGGTGCCGTCAAATATTTCCCCAATATGCTCGGTCATATACTCTACTTGTTTATATTTTATTGAAGCTCTCTCGGCATCCGCCGCCGCCACCTCTTTCTCGGATGCTTCTTCCGCGAGATTTTGATATTTTGCAAAGTCATCAGATTCAATTTTTCCCTTGTTTATACACCTAAATAGTAATCGATGAACGAGGAGATCGGGGTAACGGCGAATGGGGGACGTAAAGTGCGTATAAAACTTAAAACCCAAGCCAAAATGTCCTATATTTCTTGTGGAATAAACCGCCTTAGACATTGACCTTATTGACGCGGTTTTTACCAATGATTCTTCCGGTTTTCCATCAATTTCTTTAAATAGTTTGTTTAAAGATTGTGCGGAGATATTCCCATCCTTATCAAGCTCTAAATCATAACCAAGCGCCTTAAGGAAAATTTGAAGATTGCTTATTTTGTCTTTGTCTGGCAAATCATGAATTCTGTATATAAAAGAACCACCATTTTTTTTCTTGGTGATGCTGTCATACATATATTTCGCCACCTCCCTGTTTGCAAGTAGCATATATTCCTCAATCATTTTGTGGGTTTCCAGGCGCTCTTTTTTGTAGACACGGATTGGTTTTCCGTTTTTATCTAATTCAAATTTAACCTCCTCTGTTTCAAACTCTATCGCGCCATTGTTGGACTTTTCTTTTTGTAGATTTTTTGCAATTTCGTTTAGAATTGTTAATTCTTTGAAAAATTCTCCCGATTTCTTGTTTATATTATCTTGGGCTTCTTCATAGGAAAATCTTTTATCAGAATGTATGACTGTTTTTCCAAACCACCGTTCTTTTACATGTCCTGTTTTTTCTAAAATAAAAATAGCGGAAAATGTCAGTCTGTCTGTATTGGGATTAAGACTGCAAGCGTCATTTGAGAGTATCTCTGGCAACATGGGTATGGTGCGGTCAACCAGATAAACGGAGGTCCCTCGTTTTTCGGATTCAGTGTCCAAGGTGGTTTTTTCTCTAACAAAGTGAGAAACATCAGCAATATGAATTCCCACCTCATAAGTGCCATTCCCCAAATCTTTAAAAGATAATGCGTCATCAAAATCTTTCGCATCAGCCGGATCTATAGTGAAAGTGGTTATTTTGCGCTCATCTCTCCTTGTGGAAATTTCTTCTGGCATCTTCTTTGTTACCTCGTTAACGATTTTTTCTGCGGCTTGCTCAATCTCTGTGTTAAATTTTGGACTGAATCCCTTTTCAAGAATGATGGCCTCCATTTCCACGTTATGAACTCCCTTTTTACCAAGAACCTCAAGTATGCGACCTTCAGGACTTTTTTGCGGGTCTTTCCAACCCGTGATCTCCGCAAACACCTTGTCTCCCTTTTTTCCTCCATTAGCTTTAGATGTATGAATGAAAATGTCTCTATACATTCTTTTGTCGTCTGGTTTTAGGAACATAAAATCATTACCATTGCTTTGTTCCAGTAGTCCGACAAATGTTGTCTTCGCTCGTTTTAAGACCTTCAATACTTGACCCTGCCGTCTTTGACCCTCAATTTTTGCAAGAAGTGAAATTTCTACAATGTCATTATGCAGGGCGGTATTGAGAAGATTGGTTGGGATTTCTATATCTTCCGGTAAATTTTCTATACTAAAATAACCCACTCCCCGTGAGCTTATTGCTATTTTCCCGCTATATTCTCTATTTTCCGGCATTTGTTTAAATACTATATCAGAAGCATTTCCCCATTACTAATATCTTGACCAAGGTGTTTCACTCTGTTAGTATATTCTCCACTTGTCCTGTAGTAAATTCAACCATGGTTCAATGCCTACGGGGTAAATTGATTGCGAAGCAAATATTATTTAAGTTTTATCAGGATAAATATTAAAATTTTACTACTGGGATGTTAAAAATCAGGTTGCAAAGAGTGGGGAGAAAGCACGAGCCTTCATTTAGGGTTGTTTTGACCGATTCAAAAAACAGCACCAAAAGCGGAAAATTTCTTGAAGTTCTTGGTTCATATGATCCTAGGAAAAACACGGAACAGTTTAATGTTGAAAAAATAAAACATTGGATTTCAAAGGGCGCCAAACCCACAGACACCCTTCATAATATTTTCGTTGACCAAAAAATTGTTGAAGGAAAAAAGGTTAATGTTTTACCAAAGAAGTCTCCAATAATAAAAGAAAAAGGAGCGGTTACTGAAAATTCTTCGGCGGAACCGGAAATGAAGCAAGAAAAAGAAGTGACGGAGACGTCTATGGAAAATAGTGGACAAGAAAATTCCGCGACAGGGGAGGGTCAGAGTGTTGCTGGCCAAAATACCAAAGGTGATCAAAATATTGAAGAGATCACGGAAAATTCAGAAGAAAAAGAGACGATAGAAGAACCGGAAAAACATGAGGTTTCTGAAGAAAATCCAGAACCGCAGACAGACAAATAAAATCCGGTATACCCCATAATGGTGAATGTCTTGTTTTGAATAAAGAATGCCAAGAGCTTTAGTTTTCTGTTTTTAGTGATAATATTTAAGTGACCGTATTTTAGTTAAACGGCACTGTTTAAATTACTAGTTTTAATGAAAAGAATATGGAAAGAGACGTAGAATTTCTGGAAAATGTTGTCAAGGCTTTGGTTGATAACCCGCAAGATGTGAAAATACACCGAACAGTTGATGAGATGGGGGTGCTGCTTACACTGGATGTCAATATGGCAGATATGGGTAAGGTAATTGGTAAGCAGGGAAACACCGCAAAAGCCATCAGAGTGCTTCTTAGAGTGGTTGGAATGAAAAACAATGCTCGCGTTAATCTTAAAATTAATGAACCTGAAGGAGCAAACCAACGCAACGGTTCTCAAATGAAAGATTTTGACCAGGCGATAGAGGATTTAAAGATATAAGGAGAAAGAATAATGAATGATGAAAAGGGGATAATGATAAAATCAAAAATCATACTATTACTGTATGATTTTTGAATATTGTTGATTGATGCGTCTTATTTCAATATTTTACATTCGTTACTCAATATTTCCACACAATGACTTTTCACATTATTACTTTGTTTCCAAAATCCTTTGATTCTTATTTGGGAGAGTCAATTTTGAAGCGGGCCATTGAAGACAAGAAAATAAAGGTAAAATTTTATAATCCCCGAGAATACGCTGTAGCAAAGCACAGCTTACTGCGGGGCGGGTCATCGAAATTTTCAAAAGCCATACGTATTGATAGACCGCCATTTGGCGGAGGCCCGGGAATGGTCATCCAAGCAGAGCCAGTAATTAAAGCCGTAGAGGCGGCTCTACGGCGAATAAGGAATAGTGAATTAAGAATAAAAGGTAATCTTAATTCCAAACTTACAATTCCTAATTCAAAAATAATCTTTCTTTCGCCATCTGGGAAGCAGTTTACGAATAAATACGCGGAAACTGTTTCAAAAAAATATACGGATATCATTATCCTTTCCGGAAGGTACGAAGGCATTGATTCTCGTGTCAAAAAGATTTTCAAAATGGACGAAATTTCAATTGGACCTTTTATTTTAACTGGAGGAGAACTTCCTGCAATGATACTGATTGATGTTATTTCAAGACAAAGGAGGGGAATTTTGGGAAACTTTGATTCTCTGGAAGAAAGAAGGGTTTCGTCAAGTGAGGTATATACAAGACCGGAATCCTTTAAATATAAGGGTAAATCATACAAGGTTCCTAAAGTTCTTCTTTCGGGGCACCACAAGAACATTGAATCCTGGAAAAAGAAAGGACGAAAAGATTGACATATAAAACCATATGAGTATAATTGTGAATCTTCGGCAAGATTGAGTAATTGAAGAAAACGAAGTTGCGGTTGTCGTTTTTAATCCCGAATCGGGAAGAAAAAATCTTGCATTCTAAATTACAATAAGTTGAATATTTATTAGCAACGCTCATTAGTAATGGGCGGATTTTGATATTTATATATGCACAATACAAATACTAAATTACCAAAAAAGTTTTTTGGAAAATATAGAAAACCGTTAGTTGAAATTCCCAATTTGGTTGAATCACAGCTAACGTCTTTTCGGTGGTTAATAGAAAAGGGGCTTAAAGAAGTCTTTGAAGAATTTTCATCCATAAAAGATTTTTCGGGTAAAAAATTTACCCTGGATTTTGTGGGGTTTGAATTATCAGAACCAAAGTATGATGAATACTACGCTAAAGATAATAAACTCTCTTATGAGGCACCACTTAAAGTAAGGGTAAAATTAACCAACCACATAGTCAAAACGGAAAAGGAACAGGAAATCTTTATGGCGGATTTTCCCCTAATGACCTCACATGGAACCTTTATGATAAGCGGTATAGAAAGGGTGGTTGTTCCCCAGCTAGCGCGTTCTTTCGGCGTTTTCTTCACATCTCAAATAATAAGGGGAAGACAGGTTTTTGGCGCAAAAATTATTCCCGCTAGGGGCGCATGGATTGAATTTGAAACGGATCTTGAGGGCGTTATATACGCAAGAATTGATAAGAAAAGAAAATTCCCGGTTTCCACCCTGTTTCGGGTTTTTGGTGCAAAAACCGACAGCGAAATTCAAGCTTTTTTTACAAAAATTCCTGACGCCAAGAAATTTATCGACAAAACTTTGGCGAAAGACCATGCCAAAACAGCCGATGAAGCGTTTATAGAAATTCACAAAAAACTAAGAGATGGAGATCTTGCTACAACGGAAAACGCCAAGGAGTTCTTCAATTCAATTTTTGGTCCAGAACGATATGATTTATCAAAAGTTGGTCGCTTTAGGTTCAATAGTAGGTTCGGAAAGAAAGTGGATGAAAAAGAAAACAACAGAAGAACTCTTTCTCTTGATGATGTGGTAACGATTATTTCTAACATTATAAACCTTAACGTGACTCCTGGTGCGGAAGAAGATGATATTGACCATCTTGGAAGCAGGAGGGTTAGGTATGTCGGTGAAATGTTTCAACAGAAGATAAGAATAGGGATGTCACAAATTAAAAGGAATATTCAAAATAGAATGTCCACTGTTGATACTGATGTGACACTTCCCGTTCAGTTTATAAGCCCCAAACCTCTTCAAGCAAGAATAAAGGAGTATTTTACCACCAACCAACTTTCGCAGTTCATGCAACAGACTAATTCTTTGGAAGAAATTGAACATCTTAGAACACTGTCAGCACTTGGTCCCGGCGGGCTAAATAGAGCTAGAGCGGGATTTGAAGTCAGGGATGTTCATCCGTCTCACTATGGCAGACTTTGTCCAATTCACACTCCAGAGGGACCAAACATAGGTCTTATATTGAGACTTAGCGTCTATGCCAGAATCAATGATTTTGGAATGATAGAAACTCCTTATGTAAAAGTAAAAAATGGTAAGTTGACTGGAGAAATTGAATATCTAAACGCTATGGAGGAGGAAAAATTCAACATAGCTCACGCCGCCACAAAGGTGGATGAAGACGGTAAAATCGCTGAAGACGAGGTTGGAATTAGATTTGGTGGCAAACCTAACTCTATTGAAAAATCAAAAGTAAATTACATGGACATAGCTTCCAATCAGGTCTTTTCCATAGCCACTTCCATGATACCTTTCCTTGACCACAATGACGCGAACAGAGCGTTGATGGGTTCAAACATGCAGAAACAAGCAACACCAAGCATAGTTCCAGAAGCTCCTTTGGTTGCGACAGGAATAGAAAGAGAAGCCATACGTGATAGCGGCAGATTGGTTTTTGCGCAAGAAGCGGGCACGGTTACTCACGCTGATGGCAAAAGGGTGGTTGTAAAAAACGATAAGGGAAAAGAAACAGAATATAAACTCATTAATTTTTCAAGAACAAACGGATTCACTTCTTTCCACCAGAGGCCGAGTGTTTTTGTGGGAGAAAAAATAAAAAGGGGAACGGTATTAGCCGATTCGTCATCGAGCGTTAATGGAGAGATGGCTTTGGGACAAAATATTCTAGTGGCGTTTATGTCCTGGTCTGGCGCGAACTATGAAGACGCTATTATTGTTTCCGAAAGACTTGTCAAAGAAAGTAAATTTACCTCGGTTCACATAGAAGAATTTACTGTCAATGTCAGAGATACCAAACTGGGACCAGAGGTAACCACTTGCGACATACCAAATGTGGGAGAAACGAAACTTCGTAATCTAGCAGAAGATGGGGTCGTGCGAATTGGCGCCGAAGTCAGGCCGGGCGACATTCTTGTTGGTAAAATTACTCCCAAAGGTGAGACACAACTTACACCGGAGGAAAGATTGCTTCGTAGTTTGTTCGGGGAGAAAGCACGAGATGTTAAAGACACATCCAAGAGAATGGAGAATGGAAAGCGCGGAAGAGTTATAAATGTTCAAATTTTTTCAAGAGAAAAAGGGGACAAGCTTGAATCCGGAATAATGAAACGCATACATATAGAAGTTGCGCAACTTCGGACAGTTTCCGTGGGGGATAAATTGGCAGGAAGGCATGGAAATAAAGGCGTAATTTCTAAAATTTTACCGGAAGAGGATATGCCATATATGGCGGACGGAACACCGATAGATATTATCCTCACCCCCCTAGGAGTACCATCAAGAATGAATTTGGGACAGATTTTTGAATTACATCTTGGTTTAGCCGCGTGTAGACTTGGGTATCAAGCGGTTGTTCCACCATTTGCCGGCGCAACGGATATTGAAATAAAACAGGAACTTAGAACCGCGGGGGAAAGCGAAGATGGCAAAATGGTTTTGTTTGATGGAAGAACGGGTGAGCCGTTTAATCAAAAAAT
>PFXE01000005.1 GCA_002791475.1 Candidatus Zambryskibacteria bacterium CG_4_9_14_3_um_filter_40_16
CAGAGATTGGTTCGCGCATTTTGTCCCGGTGCGGGGAAGCCCGTGCCGGTAGAGGGTAGTATCAAGGCCATGATAGATAAGCAGTTTTCCACTTTGCCTGAAAAATATCTAAAAGAAATTGAATTTGGAAAAGAGGTGTATGAAATATCAACAACAGAAGATTGTCCTAGTGGAACCAAAGGCAGGTATGCCGTAATGGAGGTGATCGAAATGGATAATGATATTGAGCAAATAATTTTGAAAGGCGGAACCGAGCTTGAATTGGCCAAATTAGTCAGGGAAAAAGGCATGCTTACAATGAGAGAAGACGCTATTCTGAAGGCATTTAAAAGAATGGTTCCATTTGAGGATGTGGGTACATTGTAGGATAAATTATGAAAAAATGCGTGGTATACTAAAAATAAATAGAAATTACCAAATAGAATATAAAAACAATGGATCAAGGAAAATTACTAGACCAGTTGATTGACACCGTGGTGAAAGAGGGGGGGTCTGACATTCATTTGTCTGAAGACAGGAGTCCCGCTATTAGAGTGTCCGGTATTTTGGTTCCTTTGGTTAAGTTGGCGCCAATGACTCGTGAGCAAATGGAAGGGCTGTTATCACTTTTGATGACACCGGAAAACAAAAAAAACTTTTTTGAACTTAAGGAGATAGATTTTGGAATATCAAAAAATAACGCACGATTCAGAGGTAACGCATTCTACCGTTTGGGCAAAATTTCCATCGCACTGCGCTTGATACCAAGCAAGATTAGAACTCTCAAAGAGCTTAATCTTCCGGAAATACTGGAATTTTTTGCCAAAAAACAGCAAGGATTTTTTCTTGTCGTCGGACCTACAGGGCATGGTAAAAGTACCACACTTGCCACACTGATTGATATGATAAACAGCGACAGGTTAGAGCACATTGTTACCATAGAGGACCCGGTGGAATATATTTTTGAGCCCAAAAAATCAATCATAGACCAAAGAGAAGTCAAAGTTGACACGGTCGGATTTCACCGTGCCTTGAAAAGTATTTTCAGACAAGATGTGGATGTTTTGATGATAGGAGAGATGCGAGACCCGGAAACAATAGCCACCGCCGTTACTGCGGCAGAAACGGGACATCTTGTACTTTCCACGCTCCACACAAACACCGCGGCTCAAACCATTGACCGTATCATAGACTCTTTTCCAGCAGACCAGCAAGATCAAATAAGGGTTCAGCTTGCCGCCAGTCTCGCCGGTATTTTTTCTCAAAGACTGGTTCCAAGAATTTCAGGTGGTCTTATTCCGGCATATGAGATTCTGTTAAACAACAGCGCGGTGGCCAATTTGATTAGGGACAAGAGAACTCATGAGATTAATACAGTCATAGAGACGAGTTCAGGAGATGGTATGGTTGATCTCAATCGTTCTTTGGCCAATTTGGTGCAAAATGGAGAAATTACCGTTGAAAACGCGTATCTTTTTTCCACTAATCCTAAAATGCTTGAGAAAATTATTTAAAAAATATGATTTTTTCTTATAAAGCGATTGATAAAAGCGGGGCGTCAAAGGAGGGTAACATTGAAGCCATTAATATTGACGTTGCCATCAATTCTCTACAAAAAAGAGATTTAATAATTTCGGCAATAAATCCCGTTGAGGATCACTCTCTTAGCAGAGCTTTCTATTTGTTTAAAAGAGTTCCCGCAAAGGATGTGGTAATTTTGTCCAGACAATTGGCCACCTTGTTTGACGCCCAAGTGTCTGCTTTAAGAATTTTTAAGCTCATTTCTTCCGAAGTAGAAAATCCTATTTTGAGAAAAAGTCTTATAGAAGTGGCGGATGACCTTCAGGGAGGTAGCTCAATTTCAAACGCATTATCCAAACATCCGCAAATCTTTTCGGATTTTTATGTAAATATGGTTAAAGCCGGAGAAGAAACCGGCAAACTGAACGAAACATTCAATTTTCTTGCAGACTATCTGGACCGCAATTACGAAGTTACATCAAAAGCGCGCAACGCTTTGATATACCCCGCATTCGTGATATCGGTATTTATCGGTGTTATGGTCTTAATGTTCACCCTTATTGTTCCAAGGATTAGCGTTATTTTGCTTGATTCCGGTCAAGAATTGCCAATATACACCAAGGCGGTCATCGCAATAAGCGATTTCTTTGTAAGCTACGGAATACTTATGTTGGTCGGGCTAGTCATAGCCGGCTTTTTTCTTGGTAAATTTCTTAAAACAGATGAAGGTAAATTTCAGTTGGACAGCTTGAAATTGAGTATTCCATATGTTGGCACACTTTATCGCAAACTTTATTTGTCTGTCATATCGGACAACCTTAACACAATGATAGGAAGCGGAATCCCAATGTTACGAGCACTTGAAATTACAAGTAATGTGGTGGGTAACGAGATTTTTAAAAGAATTTTAAATGAAAGTTTAATTGCGGTTAAGGGCGGGAGTTCACTGTCCGCTTCATTTTCTCAATACACCGAAATCCCGGGTATTTTGGTTCAAATGATAAAAGTCGGTGAAGAGTCGGGAGAGTTGGGTAATATTTTAAAGACAATGGCCAAGTTTTATCAAAGGGAAGTTATTAATGCCGTGGACACTTTGGTTGACCTTATTGAACCAGTAATGATAGTGATTTTGGGTCTCGGAGTTGGTTTATTGATGGCTTCCGTTCTTCTGCCTATATACAATATTGCCGATTCTACCGTTTAGAGAGTTCCATATCGCTATCCACAATTGTTTTTTTTATTAAAATAGTTTGGTTTATAATGATACTATCGTTAAAAACGACTCCGAAAGGAGGGTTTATTAAAAAATTATAAAAAAATGAATAGAACAAAAGGTTTTACACTTATAGAACTTCTGGTGGTTATCGCCATCATCGGTATCTTGTCATCAATCGTTTTGGCTTCTTTGAACACAGCCAGAGGAAAGGGCGCAAACGCGGCCGTAAAGTCAAACTTGACCAATATCAGAGCGCAGGCAGAGATAGTATACGATAGTGTTAGTCCTAACTCGTATGCTACAGTATGTTCAGACGCGACTGTAGCAAGAGCCGTAACTGCGGCCGGAACAGCTGGAGGAGGAACCGGGGTATGTAACAACAATGCGAGCGCGTGGGCGGCATCGGCGCCTCTTAAGGTTCAGGAAGGCACTTTTCTACACTGGTGTGTTGACTCAACGGGAGCTTCAAAAGGTGAGGTGGGTGCGGTGGCGGGTACTGTTTGTCCATAACATCTCTGTTTATGTAAGTTTAATATAAAATACCTCGGCAATTACCGAGGTATTTTATATGTGTAAAACTTTCTTGGTAAAAATTATATGTGGGGGCTATACTTATAACAGCTTGAACGGTGGTTTAGTTTTTTATTTAAATTTTACTTGGAATGAATAAAACAAAAGGTTTCACTCTCATAGAACTCTTGGTGGTCATAGCCATCATCGGTATTCTGTCATCAATTGTTTTGGCCAGTCTTAACCAAGCCAGAACCAGAAGCGCCAATAATTCCGTGAAAGCGAACTTGGCAAATTTAAGAGCTCAAATGGAGGTGTATTACAACACCGCAGGTAACGGTTCTTTCGGATCCATAGGAACTTCGGCGGCAAATTGCCTGACAACGGCTGCTCCTGTATTTGCTGACCCAAAAATAAAACAGTTCACAACCGCCGCGCAGAGCGCGGGCGGGGGAAGCGCTCTTTGCGCGGCGCAACCCGCAGGCGGGCCGACCACTTCTTATGTCATTTCAGTTCAACTGAAAGCCCCGGAAGGTTCTAATAATTATTGGTGTGTGGATTCGTCAGGTTCATCAAAAGGGCATCCTAGCGCCATATCTGGCAGTATTACCTTGTGTCCGTAAAGGACATTGTTAAATCTTTATTACCTTTGTTCACATTGTATTTTGTATTTTAGGCATATAATAAAGAGCAGGCGATTTATGTGGTGCGAATATTGTAATTTAAAAAATATGATGAATAGAACAAAAGGTTTCACTCTCATAGAGCTTCTGGTGGTCATAGCCATCATCGGTATCTTGTCATCAATCGTTTTGGCTAGTCTTAATACCGCCAGAGCCAAAGGAGCGGATGCCGCAATAAAGGCGGATTTGGCGGGGATAAGACCGCAGGCAGAAATTTTCTTTGATAATGGTGGACATTATGGGGCAGACGTATTAGATGGTAATTGCGCAACGGCAAACAGCTTGTTTGCCGATGCCAATGTTACGGCAGCTATTAATCACGCAGGAACCGTGTCTGGAGGCACAGCTGTATGCGCTTCTGATGACGGTGTTGTCGGCGCAGGAACGGCTGCAACCACATGGGCGGTTTCTGTTCCTCTCAAGACGGACTCTTTAGTAAGCTGGTGCATAGACAGTACCGGCATTGCCACAACGGCGGCAGCTACCTTGGTCTCAAACGCAGCCGTTTGCCAGTAAGAAAAACATAACAAAAAACGCCTTAAGGCGTTTTTTGTTTGTGTATAATTAAGTAATGTTCACAACCATTTTTTTAGTATTCTTATTTGTTCTGGGAGCTGTCGCCGGAAGCTTCATTAATGTAGTAATACTGCGTTTTAACACGGGAGAAGATTTATACGGTAGGTCAAAATGCGCATCTTGCAGTAGGACTCTTTCCTGGTGGGAACTGTTTCCGATAGTTAGTTATATTCTGATATCCGGAAAATGCTCAACATGCAGGTCAAAGATTTCTTTGCAATACCCGTTAGTAGAATTTGCAATGGCTTCACTCTTTTTTTTAAGCGCTTTGAAATTTCCATTCTTTTTTGTT
>PFXE01000029.1 GCA_002791475.1 Candidatus Zambryskibacteria bacterium CG_4_9_14_3_um_filter_40_16
AATATGCTGATTCCAACAGTCATTGAAAAAAGCCAGTTTGGGGAGCGAGCTTACGATATCTATTCAAGACTCTTAAGAGAGAGGATTGTTTTTCTTGGCGGAGTTATTGATGAAGACACTGCGAGTATTGTGATAGCCCAACTTCTATTTTTAGAATCGGAAGATTCTAAAAAAGAGATTTCACTCTACATAAATTCTCCCGGCGGTTCAGTCACGGCGGGCCTTGCCATTATTGACACAATGAATCACATCAAACCCGCGATTTCTACTATCTGTGTCGGGATGGCGGCTTCTATGGCAGCGATTGTTCTTTCCGCCGGAGAAAGGGGTAAACGCTTTGGGTTGCCAAACGCAGAGATTATGATTCACCAGCCACATGGTGGTGTTGAAGGGCAGGCATCTGACATTGAAATCAGTGCGCGTAGAATTTTGAAAAATAGAGAGACTCTAAACAAAATGCTCGCAAAAAACACCCGCCAACCACTTTCAAAAATTGACAAAGATGTTGATAGGGACTTTTTTATGGACGCCGAAGAGTCCGTGAAATATGGCATTATTGACAAGGTTATGAAATCCAAGAGCTAAGAAAAAGCGGACAATCCTCTGTTCTTTCTTATCTTCCATTAGCCCCCACCACTCCATCAAACCGCGAAATGGTTTCCAAATTGGACAAATCATCAACAATATATTATTGTTGATTTGTTACTTTTTAAAATTAATTAAATAACTTAATTTCCTTTTCCGAGAATCAGTCCCCTTCCAGATAATCCCAAATTTTACAATCTGTGAAAACACAACCAGTACGACACGATACATACGAACGGTAAAAATTCTCGTAAAACGGGGGTGAGGTTGTTTCCAATAAATGTCATTAAAAATAGTTTTGCTTCTTGTTTCACTTGCGGCATCTGCAGGCATTGCTTTTGGTTATTTTCTTCGTTGGGTAATTTCTCTTGGTAAAAAAGGTTCTATGGAACTTGATATCAAGCAGATGATGCTTGAAGCCAGAGACGAGGCGCAAAAAATAACCGACGAAGCAGAAAAAAAAGCGGAGGAAGTACTGCGTGAAGCACGCGTTGAAATCAAGGAGAAAGAAGAAAAAAACAAAAAAACAGAAGAGCGATTAATCAAGAAAGAAGATTTTCTGGATAAACGGCAGATTGATATTGATAAAGAAGTTGAAAACATCAAGCAAAAGTTGGCAGAAATAAAAATAATAAAAGACAAGACGGAAGCTTTGGTGGAAGAAAAAGCAAAGGAACTTGAGAATATAGGCAAACTATCAAAAGAAGAGGCTCGAAAAGAAATAATGGAAATAGTTGAACGAGAATCCGAGGAAGATTTGCTTTCTAGAATGCACAAACTTGAAGTGTTGAGTAATGAAAAAATTGAAGAGAAAGCGAAAGACATTCTAGCCACGACAATTCAACGATTGGCAAGCGCGGTGCCTTCAGAAATAATGACCACGACAGTTACCATTCCGTCTGACGAGGTTAAAGGTAAGATTATTGGAAAAGAAGGGCGAAATATAAAAGCTTTTGAGAGAGAGACCGGAGTAGAAGTCATTGTGGATGATACTCCGGGGTCAATTACCCTTTCGTCCTTTGACCCGGTAAGAAGACAGGTGGCAAGAGTGGCTTTGGAGAACCTTATCGCGGACGGGAGAATACAGCCGGCAAAAATAGAAGAGGCGGTAGAAAAATCCAAACAAAATATTAGCGCCATAATTAAAGAAAAAGGAGAACAAGCGGTATATGAATGTAGCGTTTACAACTTGGACCCGAGAATTGTAGCTATTTTGGGGCGTCTTCATTTCCGCACAAGCTATGGGCAAAATGTATTACAGCATTCTGTTGAAATGTCGCACATAGCCCGGATGATTGCCGAAGAACTTGGCGCCAATATAACTGTCGCAAAAACCGCCGCCCTTCTGCACGACATCGGAAAAGCGATGGATCACGAGGTCATCGGAACTCATGTAGAAATTGGTCGCAGGATATTACAAAAATTCGGAGTCAGCGAAGAGATCGTAAAAGGAATGCAGGCTCACCACGGCGAATACCCCTTTGAAACAATAGAATCAATAATAGTTCAGATCGCGGACGCTGTTTCGGGAGGAAGACCGGGCGCAAGAAGAGACACGGTAGAAAATTACCTAAAGAGATTGAAAGAGCTCGAAGCAATAGCCAATGAATTCCCCGGAGTTGAGAAGTCTTTTGCTCTTCAAGCGGGAAGAGAAATAAGAGTATTTGTTACGCCTACCGCCATTTCAGATATTGAAGCCAAAAAAATGGCAAGAGAAATAGCAATAAAAATAGAAAGTGAGTTGAAATACCCGGGAGAAATAAAGGTAACGATAATCAGGGAAACTAGAATTACGGAATTTGCCAGATAAGATGGAAGTAGTGGTGTGGGTTTTTTTCTCCATAAAACCACTATTTATAGCCATATAATATATGCCATATTTTATGGCTACGGAATTGGTTTTGTTGTTGCGCAAAAAATGGCTTATTATATAATGAATTTGTTGAGACGAGTTTAGATATAGCGGTATAATGCCATGTCGAGTTTATACCATTTATCAAAATTAATTTTTTATAAACAAATAATATGAATAAGCAAGCAATCGCGGAAGCTGTTCACGCAAAAATCGGGGGAACAAAAACCCAAGCCGAGCAAACCGTAGAAATCATAATTGATTCTATTGTTGAAACCCTAAAGAAAGGGGGTGAAGTGTCCATGGCCGGTTTGGGAATCTTTTCCACAAAAACTCGAGCTGCGCGACAGGCAAGAAATCCAAGAACTGGAGAGACTATCCAGGTGGCGGCTATGAGAGTTCCCAAATTTAGAGCAGCCAAAGCTCTAAAAGACGCGGTTAAATAATAAACAGGTTTTTGTTATTGAATTAGATAAACAAAAAAGAAGCCAGTGGCTTCTTTTTTGTTTATGTGCGTTTACTGTATCAAACTCACACCCATTTCCAAAATCAACCGTGATTTGAGAGAAACTTCAATTCACATACGATATACTTGCTCTATGGAAGAACAGGTAGCCACACTTTTGCTTGTTATTATTATGCTTCTTGTGCCCATATTTAGAAGAGCATATTTTTTGCCAAGGGCGGAGGGTGAAGAGATAACACAAACCACACGAGACTCGTTTATTGATTTAATCCGAGGATTCGCCATTATCGGGGTTGTAATTATTCATGTAATTTATTTTTTTTATGTCTCCTTTCCGTACAATGACCCTTATCTGCTCAATCTGACAAACGGTTTTATGCGTTTTGCCATTCCTTTCTTTTTTATAACTTCGGGACTTTTGCTTAAGCCACCGGCATACAGTGCAAATGGCATTTGTCTATTTTATTGGCATAAATTTATCAAACTGGGCGTCCCGTATCTTCTTATGATGCTCGGGCTATTGTGGTACGCTGATCTCTCGCTTCGTGAATTTTTCTTTCAGACAATCCAAGGGACGGGTATGGTGCCGTATTATTTCATTATTGTTTTGTTCCAGTTTTATTTAATTTATCCGATTATCTACTTGTGGCGAAACAGTAGGATTTTTCTCTATGTATCTTTTGTAATCTCGCTCATTGCTTATATTACTCCCGCCTTCGCTCAAGTCGGCGAAGCGTTCACTTTTTTACCGTTTTTGTTTTTCTTTGTGTACGGACTTTATTACCGACCGCTTTTCTTGGACGACTCAAAGCGGGTTTTGAGACAAAATGTTCCCGTATGGATACTGCTTTCAATTTTATTTTTTATCCCAATATTGATTAAACCTGTAATTTATTTTAATACGCGATTCATCTGGGGTATCGCGGCATTTAATTTGCTTTTTGCATACAAGGATTCACTGCTTCGTCTTCCTCAATACCTGCGGCAATTTTTTATCCAAAACGGCAAAGCAAGTTTGTGGATTTTTCTTACGCATTTCCCCATAACCTTTATCGTTTTTGATATCTTTCAGAAAAATGTTGACGGCTATTACTTACAATTTATTCTTTCTGTACTTCTAGCGCTACCCGCAAGCTTTGTTGCGGGATATGTCTTTCAAACCACCTACAATTTTTTGTCAACAAAAATATTTAAATAACCTTTCGGGGTGTTTTTTTTCAAAAGAAATTCCGCCCCCGCCAAGCCAGAAGTGCAAGGAGTGTTTTTTATTAACTGTGCGGCTAGGGAGAATCGAACTCCCATCTCGTCCTTGGCAAGGACGTGTTCTACCACTAAACCATAGCCGCATCCCAAAAATGTTAACAAAATAGAGAACTGAATGCAAAAACTAAGATAGGGACAGGGTGGTATCCATGTCGTCATTCGGTAGAACGGGCGCCCACCTTTCAAATCGACAAGATAAGCATTTGTTCCTTACCCTATATTCTCCATTCACCATCCGGCATTCCATGGGCTTCATCATCCCCAAACATTTTTCTTCCCTATCCCCGGGGTCAATATCAACGTGCTTACTCCACAAGCAAGTTTTACAATGGTCTGTGTAGCCGTTACCAACATTTACCGTTTGGCAGTTATCGCATTTAAAATCCTCTTTTTTCTTTATAAAAGTCATAATTAAAGTAGTGTTTATGGCGGAAACTGTACAGGTTTCCCATTCTGCTCGCTTGAGCTTCGCGGAATATGGGAGAACCTTTTTGATTCCCGGACGAAAGCAAATAAATTTGCTTTCTCACTCTCACCTCA
>PFXE01000034.1 GCA_002791475.1 Candidatus Zambryskibacteria bacterium CG_4_9_14_3_um_filter_40_16
GACAATTTGATTAAATATTGATTCAATACCATTTTTCCACTCTTTCCCCGCCCCCATTATGTGCTCGCTTTTAAAAGCGTTTTCAAAATTATCCAAAATCGGGATAAGGTCTTTTACAAAATCAATTTTCGCAAATTTAATAAAATCAACCCTTTCTTCTTCATCTTTTTTTCTGAGGTTAATAAATTCTGCTTTTGCTTTCTGCCAGCCGGTTAGATATTCTATTTTTTCTTTTTCACACGCCCTTAATTTCTCTCGCAATCTTTTTATAGTTACATTTGGATTTGCAACTTCTTCCTCATCTTCAAACACCACGCCATCTTCTTCTTCTTTTTTTTCTTTATCTTCTTTTTTCATAGCGTTGATTTCAACACGCAAAAACGAAAGAAGGTTATCTCTTTGACCATTGCGGAGCCTTGCGTGCTTTTTTCAAACCGAACTTTCTTCTCTCCTTCATCCTTGGGTCTCGTTTCAAAAATCCCAGTTTTTTAATCTCTTTTCTTAATTCTGGGTCATGCGATATTAACGCTCTGGCGATAGCGTGTCTTATAGCCCCCGCTTGAGAGCTTTGTCCTCCCCCCTTTACCAAACATGAAATTCTAAATTTCTTAGAAACACTGGACTTGGTAAGTGGTTCAAAAGTGACCGCTCTTAATTCCGAAATGCCGAAATAATCCCCAACATCTTTATCGTTTATAATAATTGAGTTTTTGCTGGTTTCATAAAGGCGCGCTCTGGCTACGGATGTTTTTCTGCGACCAACCGCCTCAATGTATTTTTTGTTTTTTGTTTCTGTTTCTTCCATTTTAATCTATAATTTTCAGTTGTTTAATCATTTTAGAACGAAGCTTGTTTTTGGGTAACATGCCATTAACCGCTCTTCTAAGGACATACGCGTTGCCTTTCTTCGCTATCGCGGTATCCATACTTTCTTCTCTCAAACCACCAGGGTATCCAGAATACCATTTATATTTTTTCTGAATTTTTTTTGATTCTTTTATATTTAATTTAGAAACATTAAATATACACACCTCTTTAATTTCTATTTTGTTTCTGCTGAATTGAGTAGAGTCTTTTTCCATTAACAAACTGGCCGCCTTGCTTGCGATTCTACCTAGACTCATATTTGTTGCATCAAGTTTATATTCTTTCATATTATACAAATTCTATTCTTGACCTCACACTGCCGTCCGAAAGCTTGGTGCCCACTCTGAGCACCCTTAGGTATCCGCCCTTACGATTCTTGTATTTTGGAACCAAATCAGAAAAAAGTTTCTGGGTCGCGCTAGCTCCTATTTTTGCGGAAATCAATCTTCTCGACGCTATGGTTTCTTTCTTCCCATTGGAAACAATTTTTTCCACATAAGGTCTTAGCTCCTTTGCTTTAGACTCTGTGGTTAATATGGCTTCGTGCAAAATTAATGATCTTGCAAGCGATTTAAGCAAAGCGCTTCTTTGCCCCCTCTTTCTTCCAAATTTACGGTTTGCGTTGTGGTGTCTCATCTACTTTAAACTAATTCCGCTCTTAGCCAGAAAATCTTTTATCTCTTGGATTCCTTTGCCGCCAAGTCCGGCTATTTCTCCCAAGTCTACCTCTTTTTTTCTAGCCAACCCTCCCACCGTCCTTATATTTGCGTTAGAAAGCGCGTTTAATGTCCTGACAGAAAGGCCTGCGGATTCAATCCTTGTTTTTAGAAATTCCGAGTCCGCCGTTTTTTTATCTGTCTCCAGCTCCGGTGTTTCTGATTCTTCTGTTTTAACATCCAACGGTTCGTTTTCTTCTTCTTTGAAACCTACTATGGCCTTCAGTTGGTTTATCATTATTGCCACTGAAGTTTCCAATGCTTCATTGGGTGTTATTGTTCCATCAGTTTCAATAAAAATTTTTAGTCTATTGAAATCGGTTCTGTCTCCGACCCTCATGTTCTCTACTTCATAACTAACCCTTCTGATGGGGGTAAATATGGCATCAACGGCTATTAATCCGACATCTACTCTGTTCTTCTGTAAAATTTCTTTTGAGACATAACCCATTCCTTTCTCAATGGTCATTTCAATATCCAACTCGGCGTTCTTGTCAGTCAAGTTGGCAATTACTAAATCTGGGTTTAAAATCTCCACCTGACTCATCCCTGTTATATCCGACGCTTTTACTTCCTTTGGTCCTTTGGCTTTAATGGTGATAACCTGATTTTCTTGTGAAAGTAATTTTATCCTCACTCTTTTTAGATTTAGAATTATTGTTATGACATCTTCCTTGACTCCGGGGATGACGGAAAATTCATGATTGACTCCCGCAATCTTGACTGAGGTAATAGAAGCTCCAGGAAGCGATGATAAGATTATTCTTCTAAGCGAATTACCCAGAGTGTGACCATAGCCGGGATATAGTCCGTCTATTTCATATGTGCCAGAAAACTGGTCTTCTTTAACTATTTTTGGTTTTGAAGGCAAAACAATTGAAAAATCTGACATAATATTTGTTATTATTTAAATTATCTACTATAAAATTCTAATATCGTATTGATATCAAACAATAATTCTGTTCCCTCTGCCTTTGGTATCTCATTAATTACTGCGGACTTATCACCATTAAACTTTATCCAAGAAGGTTGGCTAAATTCTTTTAATCTTTCATCCAGCGTCGCAAAAAGAGCCTTGCTACCACTTGCTGGTTTTATGGTAATTTTATCTCCGACTTTTAATTTGTAAGACGGGATTGTAATTCTTTTTTCATTTACCATAAAATGTCCGTGAGAAACCGCTTGACGCGCGAAAGATCTTGTAGGAACAAACCCCGCACGATAAACGACGTTATCAACTCTTAATTCCAAATCTTCAAACAACCGGCCGGCGGCTTGGGCACCCTTCTTCGCAAGTGCTGCCTTGGCGTATTTAGAAAATTGTTTTTCACTCAAGCCGTAAGTATATCTGGCTTTCTGCTTTTCCAAAAGTTGTATACCGAAGTTTGATTTTGGTTTCTTAAAAAATGTCTTACTCTTATCTTTTTTAGACTGACTCAAAACATATTTTTGAGTTTGGGTTTTTTCAAACACGGGAGCACCCAACCTTCTTGCTATTTTGTATTTTGGTCCTATTTTCATAATTTTTATACTCTTCGTGGTTTTTTGGGTTTTGGACCGTTATGGGGAACGGGGGTCACATCTTTTATATGTGTTATGTCTATTCCTTTAGAAAGAAAACCTCGTATACCGGACTCTCTTCCTGATCCAACACCCCTAACCATAACGGACACCTGCTTTATTCCTATTACTTGCGCTTTAGTACCTACTATTTCTCCGACCTTCGCGGCCGCAAACGGTGTACCCTTCTTGGCCCCTCTAAAACCAAGTGACCCGCTCGATGACCACGCCAATGTGTTACCTTTAACATCAGTCAATACAATTTTCGTATTATTGTAAGTAGACTGTACTGACAAAATCCCCGTATCGGTGTGTTTTTTTGATACTGCAGAAACCGGCTTTTTTGTTTCGCCTTCTGTCTCCTCTCCATCTTTTTTTACTATTCTTTTTTTACCCATTTACTTTTTCCGTGCCGACAAAAAACATAGGCTCGAATAAAATCCGAGTCATACAAACAAAACCTTATTTAAACCCCATTATATATCATATTTTATATAAAAGCAAGACTATTTCTTATCCGCTAACTTTCTTCCCGTTCCCATGGTTTTTCTTACATTCCCCCTGCGAGTTCTGGAATTGGTTTTGGTTCTTTGCCCTCTAACCGGCATACTTCTTGAATGCCTAACTCCTCGGTATGATTTTATATCTTTCAAACGCTTCACATTACTGGCTGTTTCTCTTTTTAAATCTCCTTCCAGCTTATAAGCTTCCACAATCTTTCTAATATCATTCTCTTGTTCTGTGGAAATATCTTTGGATTTTAAACTCCTGTCCACGCCCGCTTTGTCTAAAATAATATGCGCCCGAGCCCTTCCAATACCAAAAACAGTCGTGAGGGCTATCTCAATTCTTTTTTCTTCAGGAATGGTTATACCAAGTAGTCTCATATTTATCCTTGTCTTTGTTTGTGTCTCTGATTTGCCTTACAGATGACATAAACATAACCTTTACGCCTCACCACCTGACATTTTGAACACATTTTTTTTACAGATGTTTTGACTTTCATAACAAAATTACACAGATATACATTTTACTTTTAACAAAAGTAAAGTCAAGAAGAAAAACCATATTTAGAGCCTTCTCACAATCCTACCCTTTCCGCCATATGGATCAATTTCAACTTCTACCTTATCGCCGACAAGCACTCTAATCCTGAATTTTCTCATTTTTCCAGCCAAATAAGCTAAAATATTTTCTTTAGTATCGTCCCTTTCAACTTTAAAAAGCGTGTCTGGAAACGCTTCAATAATGATGCCCGTGGTCAGGTTTGTTTTTTTATTTCCTTTATCCACTGTTCGTATCTGACACACTTAAAATTTTATCAATTTTTATCTTTTTTTCCTTTTTTGGAAATGACTTTCTCCAAAAAGGTTTAATAACCGCATCTGCTTTTTCAATGGATGGAAAGTTGGCCAGAACGGCGCGCAAACTGTTTTTTGATTTACCAGCCAAATTGTTTGATAGTTGACCTTGGTCTACTTCTAGAAACAGAGTAATGTCGCCATTGACGGTAAATGTTAAATTTTGGTCTATTTCGGGGTTAAAAGAATCATTATTTTGTATCACCATTTCAAAAGATTCGTAATTATCAATTTCCACATTATCTTGGCTGAAGCCCGAATCAAGATTATCCGCTATCGCTTTACTAAGCGTATTTTTGTTAAGCAAAATTCCGTATAAAACACCTTCCTCGTTCATCCTTACCGAATTCCCTTTCACTTCAGATTGCGGGAGGGTTTTGTATTTTACAAAACTTGTCCCATCAAGCAATACAAAATTATTCGGTATTTGTGCATCAATATCTCTAAATAAATTTTCCTTCAATCTTGCCCTGATGCTGTCCTGCGTTTCTTTTTTGTCTGATTCTGAGACAGATTTAACAATCCCCACAAAACCGCCCGTCATACTGGTTTTGGAACGAGCGAATATTGATTTAAATCTCGCCGGGTCATTTTCAAAACCAGGAATAGTAAAATCTTTAAGTCCTATATTATATTTGTCCCCCGGCTCGTCGGCAAAAACGGTTACTTCAATACTTCCCGGTACTGTTGTGCCGTTTTTTGTTGTTCTTCCCGGAATCGTCACCGCTTCGTTAATTCTGTATATTAAACCCTCCGGTGTTTCAAACCTGGTGTTTTTGACAAGCCTTTGGGTGTTTGAGTCATGATTGTTAAAGATGATTATTTGACCGCTAGCTTTTTTCTCTTCTTTCTCTTCACCACTGGCCACGACCTCTTCTCCGTCTTCTTTTGTAATTTTTATAACATCAAACGACAATCCACCGTCCGCTTGTTTCTTGGCGGTCAGACTCAAGTTATCTGCCTTAACGATTGATGATTTAAGAAAAACCTTAACGGTGGCGCTGGTAAATAAAGGCGCGATTATAACCAGTATCAATATTAATAGAGCCGTGGCAATTCCCAACACCGTCCACTTTTTTTTAGCAAAAAATCCCCACGGCCTATTCCCGTTGGAGTGAGATTGGATACTGGGATTTTCAATCCGAGATTCTTCTCTGAACTCATTTTGATTTTCTTCAGCTCTAGGAATCCGATGATTTCTTTTTGGCACCGGAATATTTCTGATTGATCTTTTTTCGGGAGGAACTATATCTTGCAGTATGTTCTTTGCCATAGTTTAAAACTTAAATGTATAGGGTTATATTAGACTCTCTTTTATTTTAATAGAATATGTGGCTATTGTAAACTTTCTTTTCTTCCTTTCTCCAAAACAACACCAGCGCCAACGATAGATAGGAGAAGTGGTGCGTCATACTTCACACCCCTATTCAAAAACAAAAGGTCTGTAAGAGCAGAAACAGTAACGGGCAAAATTTTAATATTTGATGATTTATTGTCTCCAAAAACAACTTTATCTAAAATATTTTTGAAAATTTTAACAAACTTTTCTTCTGTTACCAGATAAATATTGAATGGCAGGGTTTTATTTATACCTACTTTTGAAACAACATCCGACCATTCATCCATATGCTTTTCTATTACTTCTTCAATTTTTTTACCGGTTTGACTGTCTATCTCCCCACCAGAATATATATTTAAAAAAGATGTCGCCACATCAAAAGGGATTGAGAATGCTTTGGAAATAGCTCTTATAATACTATTTGACCCTATCTCAACCGACAAAGTATCTGAAAACATTCCATTTTCAACAAAAGAAACATCGGTTGCTTCCGCCCCTACGTGAAAAATTCCGAAATTATCTTCTTTGTTAAATACTTTTTCAATAGAGTTAACTAGTGTTAACGGAAACGTTGAAAAGTGAAATTTGTTAACATGAATCCTTTTTCCGATTTTGTCCTCAAGAGAAAACACTATGGTCCTTGGTATAATACTCATATATACACTTAATTCCAACGAAACAGTTTCTTTAGATATCGGATTTTCGGTTCTATAACCATTCAAACTAACATCGGTTACAGACCTTTCTATCATCTGTATTCCTTCTTTGAATACGTGTCCAAATATGTTTTCTTCCGCTTCTTTCTTAAATTTTTTTTCTTCCTCATCAAGTATTTCTTCTATTAAACGATTTGTTACAACAAAGGGTTCTTTTTTTTCAATTACTACAAATTTAGTTTTCGCAACATACCAAGGAGCTGATGCGGAACAAAATACCGAGCTAAAATCATATCTGGTGATTTTATTGATTTCCGGAGATCTTAGTCCTTGAGTAACTATTTCATCCAACAGAACATCAAGGGTTCTTTTCACTTCTTTTTCAAAAGTTTTTGCATCGGAAATTTTTTTCGGTTGAAAATTTGAAGTTTTTGAATAAAGAATATGCGGTTTCCTACCCCCCATCACAACCAAAGCGGCGCCAACCCCACCGCTTCCTATCTCACACACCAAAGAAAGGTGTTTGTTTTTAGACCACAATCTCATAGGATTATTATACAGCAAAAAAGAATCCTTTTACTGTAGCACGGCTTTAATTCTTCTTATACCAGCAGATACGGACTCCTCTTTAAGAATTTTGAAATTACCCAAAACACCGGTTTTTTCCGCATGTGGCCCCCCACAAAATTCTTTTGAAATAATTTTGCCGTTTTCATCTTCAATAAAATATACCGAAACTATATCTGGGTATTTGGCCCCAAATTCCATTTGCGCGCCCAGTTTTTCCGCTTCAATACGGGGCATTTCTCGTCTTACAACTGTGTAATTATTTTTTATATATTTATTAACCAAGCCCTCAATCTCACCAACCTCTTCCTGTGTAATTTTTCTATTAAAAGAGAAATCCATTCTCAATCTTTCTTCGGTTATGTTGCTTCCTTTTTGTTTTATTTCTGCCCCAAATTTTTCTTGAAGAGCCGCCAAAAGAAGATGGTGCGCTGTATGAAGTTTGATTGTTTTTTCATTATGATTTGCCAGACCCCCTTTAAACATTCCCGTTGAAGATGTGCGAGAGAGTTTTTGATGGTCAGCCAATTTTTCTATAAAGCCGACGACATCAACCTCCACACTGTTTTCTTTTGCTATTTCTTTGGTTAATTCCAGCGGAAATCCAAATGTTGAAAATAGCACAAACGCGTCTTCACCTGAAATACCGTTTTTTTCTTTTATTATCTTTTCAATTTTACTTTTTCCTGATTCTATCACCTCATTAAATTGGTTCTCCTCCGCCTTAATAATATTTTCTATATTTTCTCTTTTATTACCAAGTTCATATTCGGTTTGTTTATAAAGCGAAATTACATCGGGGACAAGAGACGCCAAGGTACTGTCTCTGCCTCCGATAGAGTTGAGATGATACCTTGCCCGACGCAACAATTTCCTCAAAACATAACCCCTCCCCGTATTAGACGGGGTTGTTCTGTCAGATATTAGAAACACTGCGGTACGAATATGGTCAGCGATAATTCTTTGCGCGCGAATGTCGTCTGAATTGGAGAGTTTTTTGATTTTTACAATTATGGGTGAGAATAAATCAGTGTCAAAAACATTGTCTTTTTTTTGCAAAACCATCGCAACCCGTTCTAGACCGGATCCGGTATCTACATTTTTTTGTGAAAGTTTCCCTATTACTACTCCGTCTTTCATTTCATACTCCATAAAGACATTATTCCAAATTTCAACAACCTTCTGTCCTTTGTCTGCCTCAATGAATTCTTCTTTACTTTTCAGATTAAGCCCCCCTGGTGTAATGTCGTAGAACATTTCCGTGTCTGGTCCACTTGGACCGTTATCTCCGGCGCTCCACCAGTTTGATTTGGCAGACATAAAATATATTCTATTCTCTGGAATACCCAGACTCTTCCACACCTCGTACGATTCATTGTCTTTGGGAACATTCTCGTCCCCCTCAAAAACAGTTACATACAAACGACTTGGCTCAAGCCCAAAACCCTCTTTCTCGGAGGTCAGCAACTCGTAACTCCACAATATTGCTTCTTTCTTAAAATAATCTCCAAATGACCAATTTCCCATCATCTCAAAAAAAGAAAGATGAGTATTGTCCCCTATTTCTTCAATGTCTTGTGTCCTGACACTTTTTTGGACATTTGCTACTCTTTTACCAAGAGGGTGGGGTTGGCCCAATAAGTAGGGCACGAGTGGTTGCATACCAGCAGTGGTAAAAAGTACCGAGGGGTCATTTTCCGGAATTAAAGAAGCCGAGGGAATTATATTGTGCCCACGTTTCTTAAAAAACTCCAAAAATAGTTTGCGTATTTGTTCTGATGTCATATTCTAAAAATACCACTTCTCGCCCCGTAGCCAATGGTTAGCGCCCACGTGAACTATTGCGGTATCAGGGTGTCCCCTATTTTCAAAAAACTTTAAAAAGTTTTGTCTTATTTCTTCGGAGTTCATTATTTATATTTGATTATATAGATTGTTTTAAAATATCAAAATCTTTCTTAAGGTCGTTAAGTTTATTGGAATCATAAACCGCTACCGCGGGATGGTAAAGAGGTATAATTTTCAACTTCCCAAATGACGCACTTGTCTCAAAAACTCTGCCGTGAATTGCACTTATTGGAAGAAGCTCTCTCTCTAATCCAAATTTCTTCATTATATAAACCATAGAAAATCTCCCAAGAGTGGCGATTATTTTGGGTTGTATGATGTCTATCTGTCTGTCCAGAAATGGCGCGTAGAGTTCTATTTCTTCAGGGGTTGGATCGCGATTTTCGGGGGGTCTGTCTTTTACAATATTCGTGATATAAACATCGCTCCGTTGTATTCCGATATATTCCAAGAGATCATCCAAAACCTTACCCGAACGACCACAAAAAGGTTTTCCCGTCATCGCTTCGTTTTTGCCCGGAGCCTCACCAATAAATAAAATATTCGCATTATGGTTACCTTCTCCGATTACGGGAAACATTTTATTTTGAACACGATCATTATAAAGTGACGATAAGGAAAAAGAGAGAATTTCATCACGAATTTTTTTCATTCTTTCTTTTTTGTCGTTAGCCATGTTAAAACAACCTATCACTTTGTTTTTCGCTTTTTTTAAGAATGTTGTCTTTTTTTAAAATGCTTCCAATCTCATAAGTATAACTGCAGTGGTCGCAATCTTCCGACGCTTGCGGAATTTCATCGCTTTCCAAACATTTCTTTATTTGAATTATTTTATCTTCAATCCAATCAGTATTTCCGGTATATGGAATAAGTTTTACATCAAACTCTAATTTTCCATCAAATGAATCTTTATCCGTCTGACCGTTAACATAAACAAAATAACCCGTGTCGGAAACCTTAAATCCATTTTGTCTAAAAAGCCACTGGTATATTTCCATTTGACGCTTATACCCGTCTTGCCACTCTGCGTCTAAATTCACTTCTTCATCTTTGGATGTTGCTTTATAATCTACAACCAAAAGCTCTCCTAGAGGGTTTATCCAAACATCATCAATTGCTCCTGTGATAAGAAAACCAGTCTCTGGGTGTAGAAACTGAACCCCGCCTTTCAAGGCGTCTCTCCACTCGTCCATTTTTGGATGCTGGAAAGGGACCGCATCAAGCCCGTATGATTTCATCAGAGGGTGGGTGCTGGCTTCTGCTCTATGAATATCAAACTCTTTTTTGAGAAGTTTATCCACCGCACTATTTAGCGTAAATGGATATCCCTTTGGACGGGAAGTCCCAAGTTTATTATCTATATAAAAACAGCGGGGGCAGTCCATAAAAAGATCTATCTTTGAACGAGACAAGCGCCAATTCTTACCTCCATAATTCCAGTTTGGATTCCTTTTTGGATTGTAATATTTACTCATTTTAAAGTGATTCAATTTCAGAGACGACTTTTTTTATTTTTTCTTCGACAAAACCCATAGACTTTAGTATGTTCGGATCTTCCTTGATATTCTTAGACAATACAATTCCTTGAGATAGCAATGCCTTCTTTTGACTACCGGTAAGTGATGTTAGACATGTAATGGGATGTAGGTCGCCATCCTCAATCATATTTTGCAGATTGCCTTTTTTGGGATAATTCCACCCTATCAGGGTTAAGTTTTTACATTCCGCATAATGAATCGCGGTGGAAGTAAACTTGGTGTTCGTAATAAGCCACGCTTCGTCAATATTTCTTTCTTTTCCGTACACATGTTTTACCTCTTTCAAATCGTCAAATCTAGCCTTAACATATAAAGCCACTTTGAGATCTGATTTTATACCTAAAGCGTTGTGAAACTTTGCTTCAACCACAATAAGTTTATTTTCATTCCAAGCCACAACATCCACTTCGTGTTGTACGCATCCACCGAAAACGAATTCACCGGTTTTGGCCTCATATCCTTTTTCTCTTAATATGTTTGCAATGTAATCTTCAAAAGAAAAGCCCGTCGGACCCAAACCCATTACAGCTTGTCTTAACGAATACTTTACCGCTGACGGTTTTAATCTTTTTTTGAGAAGAAAATAAGCGTGTTTATAAATTTGAGAAGTGGACATCCCATCCTTCAAATCTTCTTCCGTATGCGAAATGATTTCATCTATGATTTTACCCGTAACCCCAGAGTTTATAAGAGATGTTTGGAGCTTGCCTCTGTCATACGGCTCAATTTCCCCACTCGCTTTCACTACATTTAATTTTGGTGCTTGTAACATAGTCTAATTATAAGGGTTTTTCCAAATAGAACAAAGAAATTACAAAATAACGCTTATAATACCTCCACCCGCGCACACTCCTTTGCGATCGTAAACAACAACGGATTGACCTTCAGATATGTCTCTAAACCCTTCAAAAAGATTTACTATGTATTTTTTTGACTTTAATACAACTCTTGCTTTTATTAAAGACTGTCTATATCTAAATCTGACAAAATATACATTATCCTTGTTCGGTTTGTTATTTATCCAATTGGTTTTTTTTAAGATGATGGTGTCACTTCCTTGGGAGTTTGATTTATCTTTGTAATTATCAGAAACAACAATTGTATTTTTTGTTATATTTTTTGAAACGACATAAAGAGGTTTTGAATGGTTAATTTTGTTGTTTATTACAAAACCGTGCCTTTGTCCAATAGTCAAAAAATTTACCCCCTGATGTGTTCCGATCTTGTTTCCTTCCATATCAAGCACGGCCCCACTCTTCGTAGCAATGTAATGGTTTAAGAAATCCTTTAAATCAACCTTGCCCAAAAAACATATACCCTGACTGTCTTTCTTCAATGCGGTTGGCAGTTTAAATTTTTTCGCCAATATTCTTACTTCGGCCTTTTGCATATGGCCGATGGGAAAAAGGGTATGCTTAAGTTCTTTTTGTGTTAATGTCCACAAGAAATACGACTGATCCTTGTTTTTGTCTTGAGCTTCTAGTAGTTCATACCGACATTCATCATTCTTCATTCGATATTCCTTCTTCCGTGCATAGTGACCTGTAGCGATGAAATCAGCTCCTTCTTTTTTCGCAAAATTAAGAAATGATCCAAATTTTATATGTTTGTTGCACATAATATCGGGGTTGGGTGTTCTCCCTTTTTTGTATTCAGACACCATATAGTCTATTACATTTTTTTTATAATCCTTTTCCGCATCAAAAGTTAGAAATGGAATATCAAGTTTTGCGCAAACTCTCATAGCATCGCGCCTTTCCTCCCTCCATTCACACGGCAAAAAATCAGGATACCACCCTTTTATAAATACCCCGGTCACTTTATATCCTTTTTGTTTAAGTAATGCCGCGGAAACGGAGCTGTCCACACCTCCCGAAAGACCCACAAAAACGGTTTTTTCTATCTTTTTAACTCTGCGAGGAGCTTTTGTCGATGTATTTTCTTTTTTCACCTAGGCAGTCTACCATATGTAATTTGAGGTAAAAAGACTACGATAGTGGGGTTTTTACTTTCTTAAATATAGCTCCCTGTTTGTTTGGTGCCCTTCAAAATCTTCCGCATAATAAACATTACCCTTAGTGTCGGACAAGAAATATAAAAAATTATTTTCTGTTGGATTTATGGCAGCTTCTATAGCATCAATTCCGGGGTTAGATATTGCTGTCGGAGGTAATCCCGTGTTTTTGTATAGATTGTATGGAGAATCTATGGATAAATCCTCTTTTGTTAATTCATAAGTGTTTTTCCCATTCACATAGGAAAAGGTCGCATCAACTTGAAGCGGCATACCGATTGAAATTCGTCTCCACAATATGGTGGAAATATTTTTCCTATCTTCGGTACTTGTAGCCTCCTCCTCTAAGATTGACGCTATCTTTATAATATCCACGAGGTTTTTCTCGGAAGATTCTATCTGCGACTCAATTTTCTTTATCTTGGAATTAAAATTTTGTTTCATTACGCTGATAACTTGATCTGCTGAAACATTTTGCAGGAAAAAGTATGTATCTGGAAACAAATACCCCTCTTCCGCTTTGTTGATAAATTCTTCTTGGTTAAACAATGCGAATTTTTCTGCCATTAAATCCGCTATTTGAATTATATTCATTCCTTCTGGGATGGTTATCTTAACTTGATTAATGGAGAAATCTCCATTATGAAGTCTCTTTGCAACGGTAAATACTGACTGCGGTTTTCCAAAAAAGTAATCCCCTGCTTTTATATTTCTGCTGTTTTTGGATAAAATTGAAATTACCTTAAACCAAAATTTAGATTTTATAATATTTTCTCGTTCCAAAATGATGGCAGATTCAGAAAGGGATGTTCCGCTCTCTATTCGCACCAAAGAATTCGCTCTAAAATCTCTTGGGTTAGTCCAAAAAAGAGCGTAAACAAGAAGAACCAAAAATATAGAAATAAAAAAAGAAAAAGCAAACTTTTCTTTTTTAGACAATATTATCCATTTGCTTTTAAGATTAGGGAAATACGGTTTTGTTGTCATATTGTTATATGGGAATATTGAAAGGCGCTTCGGATTTCTTGGCGGCAATCCTAGAAAATGTCGGAGTTTGGGCGACACCGCCTGGAAAATGGAATATTGTGGCAAGCTCTTCTGTGGTTAAAATAAAGGGCTTGCCGTGAAAATTTCTGTAAGGAATATTGAAAAAAGACCGTCTCTTATATGCGTCAATAATCTGGCGTTGATTTTTGAGAGACCTGATACCTTTAAAATCTTCCCAAGGGTAATCATATCCGACATTCCAACCAACGCCAAAGCTGTTCAAATTATTTGAACCAAATTGTTTGAAACTTCCCATAAGACCTCCCACATTTGCGGAATTAAACGCTTCTGTTTCCGCCAAATAAACAACCCTTATCATTGTGTCAAACGCTTGTTTGGATAAGCTTCTTTCTATTGCCTTTACGGTCTCTAGCTGTGTGGAGGTAAGTTGAAGAAATGACGCGGGCTTGTCCTCTGCACCTTTCACATACGCCTCTTTTTCAACCATTTTTTTTATTTCTTTTTTTGCCGCGTCTTTCCAGTCTTGTTTTTTAAAAATCCGCGCATCTTTCAATCCTTCGCTTCTGTGCGCTTGTATTAATATTTGAATCCATGCCTGTTCCCCCGCCTTAAGAGAACCGAGATACTCCATCACGGGCGTAATTGGGTCAATTTTTTCCTCTTCCTCCGCGCTTTTATCCAAACCATAATCAACATAAGTCTTGATTGGATACGCATCCGCTTTGTTTAGTTTAAGCTGTGCTCCGAATACTGATATTTTTTTTGGTTCAAATATTACATCCAAAGAATAGTCAGGCACTTCGTGTATTTCAACCGTTGGGTATTGGGCATATATTTGCGATTCAATATAGTTTTTTGATTTTTCCTGAGTCCAAATAAAAAACTTGACTTGACCCCCGATAGAAACAAGTTCCAGTGAAAACCACTGCCTTATCCTGCCTTTAAGAAAAACATCAATGTAATTTCCAGTGGACGGTTGCGCAAAAGTAGAAATAATAACCTCCATGGCCGCGGGAGATTTGAATATTTCTTTGGGTAATTTAATTTCCAAAAGAATTGTCTTTTGCTCCATTATCCACTTTGTTCTGACATATCTAAGCCAAGTTTGAATAAACAAACTAAATAGCACTATCGGTAACCAGAGAGGTAAAAAGTCAAAAACAATATTTATTATCTTTACAAAAAAACCGTTTTTGAATGGTGCTAAGAACTGATCAAACATGTAGATATTCTATCCTAAAATAAGCCGTTTGGTGTGAAAAAACCCGTACAACGGGTTTTTTCTATTTAGCTTCTGCGATGTGATATTTATTTTCCCTGTCTCTACGGAAATATTGAGGGTTCTGCAAATTAACCACAATAGTGTTTTCTTTCACATATCTTTCTTTTAAAACTTTCTCTATAATCTTGTCTTTTGGTAGCGGACCGTTTTTCTCTATTATTTTCTTTATCACATCTTTTACCACGCCCGACAAATAACCCCATTCTGTAAGAGCATAAAGACCCCTGCCAACCAAGACAAATCGCGGATCTTTTATTAGTTCGTTGTGCGTAGTGGCAACATGAGCTTTTTTATTAAAATATTGGCTGATGGCCTTAGCAACTTCACGAAAATGAATCGGTGAACCGTGCTTCCTTATGACGAGGAAAGCGTAGTCTCTCATGCCTTTTGCGCTAACGTTTGGAGATTGTGTTTTACCCCATTCACCCAGTGGATTCTTGCTGATTTTTTTTGAAAGAGATAGCCACCGTCTTAGTATCTCATCTCTCTTATATTTGTCCGAAATATCCTTAATATATTCAAGAAAAGAATTGATCAAATCTCCCTCCAAAACCAACTCATCATCTCCTAGACTGTTATAAAGCTTTTTAAGCGATAAGTGAATTTTATTGGCAAGCTCCTTATCAACGTGCCATCTGTGTTTGAAATCTGCATCCTCTTTTTCTTTCGTAAATCGGTCTTCAATGACCATAAAAAAATGGATATGATTACGAATGCTTTGGTCCTTACTTATGTGATTTAGAATATCCTCTTCCGAGACAATTCCTCCGAGAGAGTCTAGATAATCCTTGAGTTGGTCAAATGTTGGTTTTTCTTTTGCAAATTCTTTTGACTTCTTTATTTGTGCAATGGAGTGATTTTCAATCTGCCTAACTCGCTCACGAGTAATGCCGTATTTTTTGCCTATTGACTCAAGGGTCATCTTTTCGATTTTATCACCAAGACCATATCTGCGAATTATTACTTCTTTTCCCCTATCACTTAAAACGGAGAGTAGGTTTTTTGTAACCTGCTTTGGCTTGAACTTTATTGTTACGGTGTCGCTCATATGGTTGATTTTTTCTTTTTTATTAAAACGGTCTGGTTAATACCCATCGAGTCTTTATCATTACGCTATTTTACGCTAGTCAAGCCAGTATGTCAACTAATCAGAAATTATATTGATAAGTCGACCACTAACAAAAATGGTTTTCTTCACTTTTTTGCCAGCCAACCATTTTTTTATCTCTTCGAGTTCCTTGGCCAATTCTAAAGCCACCTTCTCTTCTATGCTCGTTTGTGCGGCAAAGGTTGCCCTCGTCTTCCCGTTTATTTGAACAACAAATGTCGTATTTTCTGATTTTGTTTTTTCTTTATCATATTCAGGCCACTTCTCCATAGTTATAAAATTTTTGTTTCCAAGTGTGTGCCATATTTCTTCTGATATATGCGGCGCAAACGGGGTTAGAAGCTTAAGGAGTATCTCATAATTTTCTTTTGATACGGAAACCTCTTTTGTAAGTTCGTTGGTTAGTATCATAAGAGCCGAAACAGCGGTATTGAATTTCATTGATTCAACATCATCTGTAACCTTTTTGGTGGTCTTGTGGATTAAATATTCTATTTCTTTTTTTGTTTCATTTGCGTTTTCTGAAATCTTCTCTTGAAGTTTCCACACTCGTTCCAAAAAACGGCGCACACCAATCAAGCCGTTTGTCGACCATGGATATGAACCCACCTCGTTGTATGGTCCGATAAACGCCAAATATGTTCTCACCGCATCTGTTCCCACCTTTTTTACTTGCTCGTCCGGATTAACAACATTTTTCCATCTTTTTGACATTTTTCTTCCGTCTTCCGCAAGAATAATCCCCCTATTTAAGCGAACCCGATATGGTTCTTTTTCTGTAACTAATCCTAAGTCATAAAGTGCTTTGTAGAAAAACCGAGAATAAAGTAAGTGCATATTGGTATGCTCGCTCCCACCGGAATATCTATCAACCGGCATCCATAATTTCTGCTTTTTTATGGAAGAAAACTCTTTTTTGTTTTTAGAATCAAGATAGCGCAAAAAATACCAAGAAGAATCCACAAAAGTGTCCATAGTATCAATTTCCGGCTTCCACCCCTTACCAAATATTTTTTCCGTCCGTTTCAAAAGTTCTTTTGATTTAGCCAAAGGCGCAACCCCTGTCGGATTAAAATCAACATCGGTTGGCAATATCCACGGCAAGTGTTTAGGAGGAATGGGATGTGGTTTTCCATCCGGGTCATACACTATAGGAATCGGGACGCCCCAGTATCTTTGTCTGGAGATAAGCCAGTCTCTAAGTTTGTATGTGGTGGTTTTCTTCCCAAAATCAGTAAATCCCGCAGATTTATAATTTTTAATAACTGGCAATTTATACTTTTTTGCAAACTCCTCATCCCTCTTGTCATCGGCTGGCACCGCCATAATGGCTCCGGTTCCATAAAGAGGTAGCACATAATCGGCGACCCAGACAGGAATTTTATTTCCAGTCGCGGGATTTGTTGCGCTTACCCCCTTAAGAAAAACCCCTGTTTTTTCTTTTCCTTCTGATGTCCTCTCTATTTCTGTTTTCAATTTTGCTTTTTGAATATACCCTTTTACTTCCTCATAATTCGTAATTCCTAATTCATTATTCTCTAGTAATTTATGCTCTGGAGAAATTACGAGATAAGTCGCTCCAAATATTGTATCCGGTCTTGTGGTAAAAACTTTCACAGATGTCAGCTGTCTACTTTCGGCTTTCAATTTCAAATTCTTGCTCTTAATCTCTTTCTGTAAGCTGACACTTGACACCTGGAAGCTGATTTCCGCGCCATCACTTTTACCTATCCAATTTTTTTGAGCTTCTTTTATTGAATGTGGCCAATCAAGTGATTCCAAATCAAAACTCAACCTGTCAGCATAATCGGTAATTTTTACAAACCACTGTTCAAGTTCTTTTTTTTCAACCCTCGCTCCGGAGCGTTCCGCGGTACCGTCAGGAAGGACTTGCTCGTTCGCCAACACCGTTTTGTCAATCGGGTCCCAATTAACCAACGCATTACCGCGATAAGCCAACCCTCTTTTATAAAACTCCAAAAAAAGCCACTGTGTCCAGCGATAATATTCCGGATCGCAGGTAACAACCTCTCTAGACCAGTCAAAAGTAGCGCCCATAGAACAGAGTTGCTTGCGCATTCTCTCTATATTTTTCCAAGTCCACTTGGAAGGGTCTACTTTGTTTTGAATTGCCGCATTTTCCGCGGGTAAACCGAAGGAATCAAAACCGATTGGAAACAAAAGGTTGTACCCTTGCATTCTTTTCATTCGCACAAATATGTCCGGAACTGCAAAAGCATACCAGTGCCCTACATGGAGATCTCCTGACGGATAAGGAAATTCCACCAACATATAAAAATTAGGTTTAGTTTTTTTTAAAGTCGTGGCGGAATCCAAAGCTTCATGTATTCTTTTCTTTTTCCACTCTTTTTGCCACTTATTATCAATTTTCCCGGGATCGTAAGATTTCATAGATTTTAGAATGAATATAATACAACAAAAAAACGGCTCTGACAAAGCCGTTTTTACCTGCTGAAGAATGGATATCTGTCCGGATCAACCACACGCGAGAAACATGCCGTTCCCGATTCGTGTGTCCAATTCTCGTTTTCTTGGTTAATTTTTACCGGTCTGGCAATTCCTGAATCTAATTGGGCAGAGCTTTTTAAATTGAAATTGGCGCAAATCTCAAAAGAATTTCCACTTGTTATTTTATAAAAATACACTTCACCGGTTTGGGGATCTATAGGAATATCGAAATACGAAAGAGAGTCTTTTAGATCGTCCAAACTAACGGGTAGAGCTTTTTTTGTCTGCCAAAAAGAAACTATCTGACTTTGGACGTTTTGCAGGTCAGAAATTTTTTGTTGGTCAAACCGAATCAGTCGTTGTTTTTGCGGAGAGCCGATAACAGAGAATCCCAGTATTATCGCAAAAACAACAAAGAGAGAAGAAGCAACCGCCCAGACTTTTCTTTTGGAAACATCTGCGGTCTCTCTAAGGTCATTGATGTAATAACCAAAGACGCCAGATATTACCACAAAGATAGATACTGCCTTTAGAACAAAGGATATCGTAAAATCTCTACCATCTAAAAAATAAAATATGACGGTGATGAGGTCCGCAACAATTACCGCGCCCGTGATAAATAAGGTCAAATACGTCAGCCATTTTCTTATCGCTAATTGTTTTTTCTCCGGATTCAAATCATAACTTTTATAAGTGAGTTTGGATAAAATTAAAAAAACAGGCAAAAGGACGATCAGAGCAGCGACCGGAAAGCTGATATTGGGAACAAAATAATAACTTGCCACCGGTGGGTACGCCACGTTTATTACGGTAAACAATAAGTTCAAAAGAAAACCAACAAT
>PFXE01000016.1:0-1064 GCA_002791475.1 Candidatus Zambryskibacteria bacterium CG_4_9_14_3_um_filter_40_16
AGACGGAAGTGTTTTTTTCAGATAAAATATAATTATGAAAAAATTGCCATCAATCGCTATTATTATTGTTTTAGTAATTATTGGTTTTGGTATAGGTTGGAAAATTACAAAAAAAGAAACACCAGCACCAACGGTATTAAACTTCACAGAATGCTTAAATGCGGGAAATATAGTCAGAGAGAGTTATCCTCGCCAATGCCAATATAATAGCCAAGTTTTTGTGGAAGATGTGGGTAATGAGCTGGAAAAAACAGACCTTATACGCATAGATTCACCGCGACCAAACCAAGCGGTAAAGAGCCCTCTGGTTATTACCGGAGAAGCTCGTGGAAACTGGTTTTTTGAAGCCAGTTTCCCTGTTTTTTTGATAGATTGGGATGGAAGGATAATCGCTCAAGGCATAGCTACCGCCAAGAGCGAATGGATGACAACCGACTTCGTGCCCTATGAAGCTACTCTTACATTTGAATTAGAAAAAGACATATATAGCAACAGAGGCACAATAATACTCCAAAAGGACAACCCGTCCGGTTTGTCAGAGCATGACGACGCGCTTGAAATCCCCGTACTGTTGGAAAATTAGATACTACGCATACTTTTCCACATCCCAAATCTCTTTTCCTATATACTTCTCCACCCTTTCCAAATCTTTCATAAGTTGCTCTTCTTTTTGTTTTTCTTCTTGAGAAATATTTTTGTTCGTTTTATTTTTGTGAATTACGGTCAGTTCGGCTTTTATATCTCTTTTTAAAACTGCGAAGCCTCTGCGTACGGATTCTTCGGCCTCCGCGATTTCTTTCATCATGATTTTGTGTTTTTGCCTCCCTTTCTTAGCGGTTGAGATGATAAAGGTGGTTAAAATCACTAAAGCAATCAAAAGTAAAGTGGATACAATTAAATACAATGTCTCAAAACTTAATCGGTTTGAACCGAACTGTATAGCCGTGCGTCCCACATCCATTTTTACTTGCGGACTTGGTGGACTTGATAATTCTCCGATGGATGATTGTGTCCACAACAAATATTCTCCGCTTGAGACAAAAGTCGGATGGCGATAAAACCAA
>PFXE01000016.1:1103-3745 GCA_002791475.1 Candidatus Zambryskibacteria bacterium CG_4_9_14_3_um_filter_40_16
TCGGAAGTTACCAAAAAGCTTCGGGTTTCAGCACTGCCAAGATTTTGAAGATAAATGTCAACATCAACATTGGCGTTTTCTGTTTTACCCCCTATATAGAATATGTCTTCGTTGGAAATGTTTCGGGAGACCGTGGTAATAAGAGGGGGAGGCAATTTAGTAGTTTTCTCTGTTTGTGCCACAATTTGATTTGAAAACATAAAAATTCCGCCCAAAATTCCGAGTAAAACCGGCAACACGCCGTATTTACTGCGATAGTTTCTAAGCTCTTCCAATTGTTTTTTCACATTTTCGGGTAGCTCTTTTTTATTGTGTCTGTGCTCCAAAGAGATAAACCATTTGCGAATTCTTCTGTAAGCCAAAGCCAAAACTATAATCAAAATAAGCCCAACCGCCAATGTCCATTTGTTGGCGATATAAAAAACAAAAGGCGTTAATATACTGACGCGCTCCGTGCTGTCAAGAAAGTTACCCGCCTTATCATAAGCCCTGACAACAATGTCGTATCTGCCTTTATCCAAACTTGCAACTTCTGGAGAATTGCTCTCAACAAAAAATGTTTGATACGCAGATGCTTCTTTGGGAGAATATTTTGGGCTTAGAGGGACGACGCTGTATTCATATCTATCTATTCCCGAGTGCGCGTCCGTGGTATTGAAGTAGATGAAAATCGTTTTTTCCGTTGTTCTTGGAGCGGGCTTGGCTTCAACGGAGAATTTTGCGGGTGGTTCCATATCCACTTTTATTGCAAAATTAGTAACCCCTCCCCAGCTTCCGTTTTGTCCTAATGCTTTGATATGGAAATAGTTAGTACCGCTTGGTAAATCTTTGTATGAGACAAATGTCTCGTTGCTGTCCACGACATTGTCCGGAGTAAAAACTGGGATATCATTCAAAACAAAACTATACCCAGAGACCGGTAGGGTGTTTGTCCAACGCAACAGAGCATTAGAGTTGGAAAACCAAAGATTTTGGTCCGGATGAGTTTCAGAGGCAACAGAAGGACCAGCCGGTGGCGGTAAAACAAACTGAAACACCGCGCCTTGGGTTTGGTTTAGAGCATCTGTACCTTTGCCGTCATTTAGAAGAACTCTGGTGTCGTCTGAAAATTTTAAAGTAAAGTTTCCCACCTGACGAGCTCTGAAGGTTATGGTTGAGACCAACCCCCTATTGGCATTAATTCCTCCCGGGATGCCTCCCTGCAAAATTATTTCACCTTTTTTGTTGTCAAAAGTTGGCGGAGAAGTCCACACACCGACAATTGATTGCCCCGCGGTCGGGGAGACAACCTGTAATGCATTGGGCGGAAATTTCAGATGAACATCTAGCGTGTTTATATTTTGCTCCTCGGTATCAAGAAAAATTTGGACATCAAAAGTTGAACCGACACTGAAGGAGCCACTCGTCGGAGAAACAGAGAGAGTAGAAGCTCCCACCGATGGGGCAAAAAATAGAAGGGTAATAGGTATGAAGAAAATCAACCACAAACCCAAATGAGGAAGACTGGCAACGCGCTTTCTTTTGAAAAATCGCTTTACCATAATCATAATTATAAATAGTACCAAAATAGTGAAGATTTTGGTAGACACTGTTTTCCAACGATAAAGCGTCATAACGGTTTCTTTGCCGTCAAAACCCAAAACTTTGAGCTGGGTAGCCCAGGCACTATTGGGGATTGCGGCGGTTAGTTGGGTTTTTTGCCAATCATTCCACAAAAACCAAGAACGAGAACGAACCCCAAGCCACTTTATACTGCCAGCATCAGAAGTTTCCAAAACCACAATAGGATTATTGTTGTTTAATGGGTCGTTTGTAATAAAAGCGTCAGCTATTCTTGGGGGGATGGAAACAATCTCCGTGTTGGCAAAAAAAGCATCTCTGGAAACTACCACATTGCGACTTTGTTCTAATAATTCAGATTTGGTGCCCTGTCCGTCCGCCAGAGCAAAGAAGGAGTTTTTTACTGTGAAGGATGATGCCCCAGTTTGTCGTGCTTTAAATATTAAAGTAGCAATTTCATTTCTTGGCCCGCTCCAAGGTTTAACCGACCCTCCCACAAGAGACACAGCGCCGTCTTTACCTTCAAACGGTATTGATTTCCATAGAGACGCCACAGAGTCTTGTGTGTACGCTCTTTCAAAAGAAAATATTTCAGGAGAGTACTCCAGAGTAATATCAAAAGCATTGATTTCATTTTCCGATGAACCAAAAACCTTAACTTCAATAAAAGAATTCGGTGATATCTCCTCACTGTTTATGTCAATGGTAATACTTGGTTGTATTTGTGCCGAAAGAGGGTGTGGTAGAAAATTCAAAAACAACATTCCCCAAAATACCGCATAAATTACTTTTGATAATTTCATTTCAATTTTATTTTATCCTGTCCAATAGAAAAACAGAATGGAAATATCTGCCAGATCTATCTCGTTATTTTTACTAAGGTCATAACGCGCCACTTCAGGACCGATTCCTTGCCACCTGTAAAGCAAAATAGATAAATCAACTATATCCACCTTGCCGTCACCGTTAAAATCTACATCAGAAGGAGGTGTGGGCTTGGCGGGCAAAGTAAAAAGAAAAGGGAACAAAGCGTTTAGAAAACTAGCTCTGATACCCCCACCCCCTCCTCCCGTGCTAGCAGA
>PFXE01000016.1:3766-5502 GCA_002791475.1 Candidatus Zambryskibacteria bacterium CG_4_9_14_3_um_filter_40_16
TTCGGTAGCCGTAATGGTGTTGCCCAAAAGTGCAAAGGAGGTGCCGAATATTTGGCTTGATGCAGTTATGGTATTGGCGGAAGTGTCTATCAAACTGTCAGTAAGAATTTGCCAAGAAGAACCGTTCCACCTATAAACTCGGGCAGTGCTTTCATCGGCCCCAACCATCTCACTGTCTGTGTATGTAAATGTGAGGGTAATGGCTTTATCAAAAGAAGTGACCGGGCTAGAATCGCTAGTTTTCTCAAAAGAAATTTCATATACAGTTGACGCCATTGTCTTGTCTGATGGCACGGGTTTTTCCCCAATTATTACCGATTTGTTTTTTGCTTGAATTATCATTCTTACACCCTCTCCGGAAGTCAGTGCATCAGCGGGGGAAAGGAACTGAAGACTGGTACCGTTGCTGTTGGATAAAGACCCAGAGACATTTACCGTGGTGTCTATAATGAATGATTGTTCATTCACCGCCCCCACAGTGGCGTTAATGCTATTAGCAAGGGTGTAATCTTGCGGAAGTGAGAGAAAAATGACGACAAAAGCAAATAAAATGTATGAAAGAATGATTAGGAGATTTTTCTTGTTCATTAGACTTAATCACGATAATTCCTCTACTTTTTTTTCATTGCGATATTGAATGAAAAGAATTTTTTAAACAAAACAAAAACAATGATAACAATCGTGATTCCAAACCCTATCCATGACCACGGAGCGTATGTGGCAAAAAACGAAGAAACTCTCTGTAATGTCGCTTGCCAAATATTTGCCGGAATCATTGTAAAAAATAACTTTGTAGCCACTGCAATACCCACGGAAGTTCCGGGCGCATCACTTGCGACAGGACCGCTTTCAAGAAAGGCAAAATATTCTCCCTGCTCGGCTTTTACTGGAACAATCATAGAAACCAATATTTCTTGGCTTTCTCCGGGCGGAAGAGTGAAGGTTTCGGGATTGAAGCTAAACCAACTCTTGCCCGGTCGCAGTTGATGGTAGTCCTGGTGAAATGCGACATTCATTTTGTAGGTGGTGGTCTCATCACCTGTATTAAATATGCGCAAATTAGGAAGCTCGTATATACCACCCGGTTTTATGCCATCTGTTAAATTTATTTCGCCCGCGCCGACACCAACACCAACCCTTCCGGAAACATCTGTGGTGGGTAAAAGAAACAAACCTATAACAAAAATAGAAATAATACCGCCCCCTATAAACCTTAAATAAGTTTTCATTTTTTATTAATATTTTGGATAGCTACAGCATACCACAAGCCCCACCTGTATAGGTAGGGCTTGTGTAAAGACAAAAAAGCTTTGTTCAGTTGCAGGAAGCCCCACCCTTTTTTATGGCGTTGTTACCTGAACGGTGATTGTTAGTGATTTTTCCACGAAGTCAGTTGAACCGGTTGGCGTGGTGAATCGGAAGTCAAGAGGTCCGCTTGTTAGGGAGTCAAATGTCGTGGAAGCGGTCAGATAAGTGTCCGTTGCTTGGAAGGTAACATATGTTGAGCCGGTGGTGGTGGATACTTCAAGCTTGAAAACATTTGAACCGGGAGAGGTGCCGAGTGTCCATGCCGTGCCTCCTGTGGCGTTGCTTGATTTTACATTTAGTGCCGCGTCAGAACCGTCATTTGTTACTGTTTGTGTTTGCCCCGTACCGCCAGCAGTGGTGGTGGCGGTGTTAAGTGCTACGGAACCAAAGGCGATAGACCCATCTGACACTGAAACAGCAAGGTTGTT
>PFXE01000042.1 GCA_002791475.1 Candidatus Zambryskibacteria bacterium CG_4_9_14_3_um_filter_40_16
TGAAAAATTTCCAACATACGACGCTACCAAGCTACCAATCCTATATAAACACCAAAAAATAAGTTGGTGACGAAAAAACCATAAGTATACTGGGGGAAAAATTATAAATTAAATTTTCTTTTTGCTCTGCGTATAAAATACTTAATCCTATATGGCGCAAAAAAGTGAGAGAAAAGCGATTCACTAACAGGAATAGGCCTACGTTCTTGACTGTAAGAGAGGCTCACAAGACGTCTGTCATGTCCTTCTGGTACCGTTGGGAATCCGTGCCATGAATCTGGATGCTGTTCAAAGTAAAAAAAACTATTTCGAAGATCCGTCACTTGAAACAATATTGTTTCTCTGTCCAGATCATATATCGCCGTACCCGCGACTCCGCCAGATTTTTCATTAAAATACATAAGACAAGCGACAGATGCGTGAATTGGACTTGGGTCATTTGGCCTAATTGCACCATCTATATGTGGTTCTTGCATACAACCTCCATTACCATAAGTAAATCCAAAATTGCACAAAGAATTAAAATTTACTCCTGTAGCGTCTGACAAGAGATTCATTAATTCCTCAGACGATGATTCTTTAATTACATCTTTCCAAATCTGAGGTAGTTCTTTCATGTGATAAATAGAACCCCATTTCTCTCCACTGTAATAATTCAACCCGACGTAAAATCTCTTCCTACCGCCCCCGGAATCTGACTTGTCAGTCAATTTAAACTTTGTCACATCGGGAAAGGACTTGATTAAATCTTTATATACATCTTCCTTAAATATACTTCTCACAAAACCATATTTGAAACCATAAGGAGAAATAATTCTCGTATTTTCCAACTCAGCAATAGCATCAAGATTGTAGTAATTAATCATATTATTTTATTAGCATAAAAACTTCATCATCAAACCAAATTTCTTGTGGAAATTCTGCGTTCTTATACACAGGTTGAACCAACAGTATATGGTAAGCGGTGGCCCTGTGCAACACTCTTGATTTAAAATAAGAAATTGTTTGTTTTACAAGCCAGTTGAGGTTGGCAACAAACTTGTTAAACGACAGGGGAATAGCTAAAGCATAATCACCGCCCTCCGCCCTTTGTTCCCAACGTAAGGTATGTAGATTAGTATTCTTATACTGTTCTAACCCCAGGCCATTCCTTATTCTTTTCAAAATTAAATCTTTAGAAAGATGCTCGTGATTTAATCGTACTGATAGATTTGTAGTTTTCCTAAATATAAGGAGTAAATTCGTCTCTGTATTAGATTTGTCTTCTATTAATTCATAATTAAAACGATTAAACAAAATTTCCATAGATTTTTTACCAAATGAATGTAAGTGAGAAAGATACAGGGATACATAATTTATATGCTCACCTAAAAAATTAGGAACAGAGAATACAGCGTAATCGCCCTCCTCTTGAAGCTTGCTCATTGAACTTACAACAGAGGCTGGGTCATATACGTGCTCAAAGACATGATGACAAAACATTACTCCAAAGGGTGCATATTTTTTGAGAGTATCTTCTACTTTTATGCTTCCAAAATCTCCATAGATCACATCAAAACCAAAAACTTCATTAACCAAGCTAGCCCGATGTTGTGAAGTTTCTACTCCAACTATTTTTTTGAAACCAGACATTTGAAAATTTTTCATAACCTGACCGTAACCACTTCCGATGTCACAGACACCCCTGTCCTTATCAACTTTAAGTTCTGCTGTAGCTAAAAAGGCACTTCTTCTAGTTCCTTTGATTTTACCTTTAGGAAGTACAACATCTCTTTTCATCATCCCCTTCGAACGTATAAAGTCTTTGTCCCATGACAAAGAATAATAGTTATTAATCCAAGTTTTAGTGGGCCGATCCATATATCCAACATAGCCACATTTATTACAGAAACCGATACGAACAGTCGTAGACGAACTGCGAAGTGCGCAGATGGGCTCAAGTTTATTTGTGCAAGCTATACAATTAGAAACTATCTCGGTAGGAATACTTTTGTCCCACTTTAATATAGAAAATCTTGAGGAAAGTAACAGCGATTTAATTTTTATACTATTGAATTTCATTGTATTTTATATCCTATACTCAATTTTTTAATATAGAAATCAGATAATTACCCACCCTTTTCCCGGCTTTGCCATCTAAATTGTGGAATTGTTGTTTCCTCATATGATCTCTGCCGTCTTTATTCCACGAAGGGTTTTTAAAATATTTGTTAATTGCATCTATTAATTCATTTTCTGACATTACTACAGTAACTCCACCCAAAACAAGCATTTTTTTCATATGATCCTCATCATGGTACCTCCTAACACTTTTAATATATGGTTTTTTTTCCCAACCATCAAAATCAATAATAATCTGGGGCTTGTCAAACTGAAGTGAGTCTATCCCAACCGTAGATGCAACATAGACAATAACATCTGCATAATAAATAAGATCACGTAAGCGCTTTGTGTCAACATTGGTAAGCTCTGTATCCTTAGCATTTTCACTAAATACCTTTCCTAATGTGGCAAAGATAAAACTTCCATCATTCTTAAATTTTGAAAAATCAGCAGGATGGTTTGGATGATTGCTAACAAAAACTTGAGTGGGTGGTAATCTATGATAGGATATCGCTCTTCTCACAATTTCCGCAATTTGCCAATCAGTATCAGACAATATACTACCCGCTGGACCAAAAAATATTAATTTTTTATTAGGATCAGCGCCAATATCCTTAAAAAACTCTTCACGATTAGTTCTAACTTCTCTTTTTGAAGCATCAAATTGAGGTAGCCCACCAACATATATTTTCTCTGCAGAAATATCGTGCAATATTATTGCTTCTTTTTTTATTTCTAGGTTATTCACTATTAGATTATCTGGGACTACACGCATAACCCCCTTGCTATAACAATTATCCCATGACCGTACCATACCTATAAGCTTAATGTTTCTAGATCTAGCTTCTCGCATAAATAATACATCCATCTCGTCAAAAACATCTGTTGCGAATAATATATCGGGATGAATTTCTTCAAACACTTTTTTAATACTCTTAACCTCCCCTTTTTTCACAAACCCATACCGTAAAATAATCCTGGATAGACGGAATGGAGAAAAAATTTTAACAAATAGCTGCTCTACGAAGTACTTCGTGTAAGCAAAAATCGTTCGTGTTGAATCAAGACGCTCTGCCCGTTTATACCACAAATAATGTGAATCTATAAGAAGATTAGACAGTCTAGAAAAAAATACAGATGACGGTTTAGATATGGCAGAAGGAACATCTATTCCGACCACGCTGACGTTATCACTTGCATAAATTTTTAAAAAAAATTTTTCTTTAGGTTTGGGAACAGCTAATACAATACTGAGGTTTTTATTTGATTTCAAAATATCAAAAACATCAGTATTTAAAATATTTTTAGATATAAAACTGTGAAAAGCGGTGATTAATATTATCTTTTTTTTCATTGGCAATTAACTATTTTATGGTCACCTTCACAAGCGAAATAACAAGTTTACCAAAATCTGGGTTGAAAAACACGTCTACTTCTGGCAGAAATTCAACTTTGTAATTGGATTTGTCTATCTTGTCTATTACAACCTTCGGCCCATCTTTTCTGTTATGCCAATAGTCATCAAATATAACTACTGTGTTTTCATCCATAAGTCTTTGGACTGCGACCCAATCATTTAAAACAGTTTGACTAGAATGCCCACCGTCAATAAAAACCAAATCCATTTTAGGCAACTTGCTGGAAATATCTGTTAATGTTTCTTGTGTATATCCTGCATACAATTTGATTGTGGCATTGGTCGTGGACAAGAAATCAAAAACCTCTCTTTCAGTAGGTGGCATCTTAGAAATTTCCAATTTATAAACATTGAGGTCTATCTTTTCAAAAAGGTCGAACCCGAAGTAAGAGATTGTATTTACAGAATTATACTGGGCAGCATGTCCAATAATTTGTTTTGCACGTTTCCCTTTCCATGTACCGATCTCCATTATGTTTCTTGGACGCCTTTTATCTATCTCTCTAAAGATCTGATCATACCGCCTAGGTTTAACATATCGACCAAGAAAGGTCCTTATAAAAGCGGATAATGTTCGTAATACAACTTTCATACTAATGTTTGTAATGTTTTAAGTATTCTAAAACTGTATTATCCCAATTAAATTTTTTACTGTATTTCTGACAATCTTCTGAAAAAGA
>PFXE01000028.1 GCA_002791475.1 Candidatus Zambryskibacteria bacterium CG_4_9_14_3_um_filter_40_16
TTTATTTCATTCATCTTTTTTTGAGCGTTTTGTAAATTCTTCCCACTGTTCTTTTGTTATCTCTTCAACTTCCTTTGCCTTATCTATAAAAAGTATGCCCTCCAGGTGGTCTGTTTCGTGTTGAAATATTTGTGCCAATAGTCCGCTTGCTCCTTTTTTAATAATATCTCCTTTCTGGTCCAATGCTTCCAGAGAAATTTTTGCCGACCTTTTTACTTTGCCATACATGTATCGTACGGATAGGCACCCCTCTTCAACTAATTTTTTTTCTTTTGAATATCTGGTGATTTTGGGGTTTACAAACACCTCGTCTTTTTTTTCTAATTCATTACCAGAAAGAGTTTTCAAAATTTTTCCAGAAACTACAAAAATTCGCAAAGGAATACCAATTTGCGGTGCGGCAATCGCAACACCATCGGGCTCTCTGGCCAGAGCTTTTTTCATATCAGAAATAATTTTAGAAATTTTTTTGCTTCTGATTTCTTCAACTGCCACATCCTTTGCTACCGTGTGGAGAATTTTGTTGCCCTTTTGAACAATTTTTACCATATTGTCAATTTACCACAGCGCACCATTTTTCCCAACAGAAAACCCCACGAAGCAACTCACATATATAGTGAGGCGCTTCGTGGGGTGGACGCACCTTCCTTACCTGCCAATCAGAGTCTTGATGCGCCAGTCAAGATTTTTTTGATGAAGCCGAATATAGGATATTATTCTCTGCAATTCTTCCGGTTCGTGTGGCCTTCCTTTACCTGCACAATATGTCATGTAATTCAGTGTTTCAATCGCTTCGCGCACGGCTCGAAGCTGTTGGGATATGATTTTGACTAAAATAAGCGTATCGTCGAATTCCATTTTGCCCCCTAGTTTTGTGTATCGGTTGGCTGGATTAACATCCGTCACAGAGAATACAGGGCGTTATTTAATTTGTCAATTCCTGTTTTTAAAGCAAACTTTCTGGGTCTACTTGGACTTTGACACTTAGGGGAAGGGAAAGTAGCTTTTGAACCGCGTTTTCCTTCGGCCACACTTCCGGCTTGAATTTAAGAAGAATGTGAATAATAAAATACCTCTTAGTTCCGGAAGAAAATCCCGTGAAGGTACTCAAATCTTCTTCCGCGAATAATTTCTGTATTGACTCAACCTGCTTTTCTACCACCTCTCGCTTGCCTTGAACGCTAATTTTTACAAAAACAGAAAATGGGGGGTAGCCAAACTTTTCTCTGTCTTCAATTTCTTTCCTATAAAATTCAATCAAATTATTTCCAAGCACTTTTTCAAAAAGTTGGTTTTCTATATTGCGTGTCTGAATGAGAAAAATATTTTTTGACAGATTCCTAAGTTTTAGCAGTATATAAAATATCTTTTCGTTAATTCTAAAATCCGGAAGAGAAAAAAATGAATCAAGTGATGCCACGGCGGTGTTCTCTATTGGGGAATTGAGCAAGAGCAATGCCATTTCTGTTCCCAAAAGAATTGAGCCGGGTGTTGTGGTAAATTTCTCCACAATCTCCGTAGCTTTCTTGCTGTTTTTCGCGCTTTCTTTATCAACCCTAAATATTGGAATATTGGGAAATTTTTTCTTTATTTCCGCTTCGACCTTTTCAATACCTATTCCTAAAGTGTTTAATCTCCAACCGTCGCAATTTTCGCATTTTTCCAATGCGGAGCGCTTTTCTCCGCACCTATGGCAAAGAAAGAAATTGTCCTTATCTTTTCCTTTGCCGGAATATAGAACAAGCACCGCCTTGCAATTTTTGCAAGTCACGATTTTTCCGCAGTCTCCGCAAACGGTTGACGGCGACAGCCCTTTTCTGGCGGAAAATATAAATAGATGCTGTTTTTTGTTGTGGTTAAACTCAATCAATTCTTCAAGTTCAGGACTCAACACCTTAAACTCCTTTTCTCTGGAATCTTTATCTTTTTTCATATCTATAACAATCCCCTCGGCACTGGAAAGAGAGCGAAATTTTACCGATGAGAGCTCTAGGAATTCATCGTCATGTTTGCGCCAAAGCGTTTCTATAGACAAGAAGGAGTCACCGACAACAAACTTCGCCTTCCTTTCTTTTGCGAAAAATTCGGCAAATTTACGCAAATCAATGAGAGGACGAGCCATAGTTTTGTAACCTCTGGAATTTTCGCGATCAAGCACTATCGTAGCAACATCCGGCCGAGCCAAGGAAAGGAATGGCACGGTACCAATAATGAGGACGGGGTGCTTAAGGTCTTGGATTTTACTGCAGTTTTTAATGAACTCTTTTTTTGAAAGGTTGCTATGAAAAATAGTGGTGTATTGTTCAATGCCGTGCTCAAGAATTTTTCTTACACGGTTTATATCCTCTATCGTGGGAAGGCAGAAAAATACGGAAGTTTTTTTAGCGAATTCCTCTCTGATGAATGATTTGTAATGAGCCATTCTCTCACCATCTTCTTCTTGAATAATAAATTTTTCTCCACTACTTACCAAAGGATTTTCTTTTTTATTCGGTATTTTTGAATAATTTTCCAAAACGCGCTTGGGTACAAGTGTTCCCAATACCGATGGAACGGGAGAAGCATAATTTTGTGCCATTTGTTTAACCGCTTTCAAAAACAATTCCGGCAAAAAGTGTTTGAGGCGTACCGATGTAATTTTTCTAAGTTTAAAATTGGACGCTCGCAAAGACGATTTTAATTTGGACACATCATGTTTTTCCACTACAATCGCCGATATGTTTTTATTACGAAGGGGTATAACAACAAGAGAGCCGAGTGATATTGAATCAGGGCCAAAATAAGTAAGAAGATTTTTACCTCCCGCGCCACGGACGATGGGGATGACACCATAGACTTTCATTGAGTAAATATTAGTTTGTTTACTCCACTTTTACAAATATGGCAAAAACTTTGTTATTTCAAAGATACTAGACGAACGTTGTTTCCAGTTCTTATATATAAGTCGTTATTTTGAATAACAAAGTTGGGATTTTGAGTACGCAGGATAGGTTGAAAATTTTGCGTGCCGATATTATTGATTTCAATCACGAACAGGCCTTCGTTGCTGGAAAATATTAGTACATCGCTTCTATTCGGGAAAAAATCGACATCCACCACGTTTGATTGAATAGAAGCAACTTGCAATCTGCTGTTGCAAACGCCGTTTTTGCAAAAATAATAAGGTTCTAATCCAGAAGCTCCAACCCATTTTGCAAAAATATTATTGTTTTCTTTCCAAATGGCAACATTTTTGTCTTGAGAAATAATCGCATCGGACTCTTCGTTGCCCAGATTGTCTTTGTCGTTTGCAAGCAGAAGTTTCCACGCCTCGTTATACTTTTCGTCTCCGAAAGATATTTCTTGCAGGTCGCTTGTCTTTGGCAGGTTAAAACTTTGTAAAACTATTTTTTCTTTTCCGGAAACATTTATTGTTTTTATCCACGGCCACGAATCATCTTTTGCCACAAGCACGGTGTGCTCTCCCTTTGAAATTCTATCTATAAGCACGGATTCGTTTGGGGTGGTAGTTAGTGCTATTTCTTTGGAATCAAAAAAAACCAAAGAGTCCGCGTGCGGAAGACTAATGGCTACTGTTGCTCCGGAAAGAGCAAGGGAGAAACTTGGGCGCCAATCAGATTGCAGTACTATACCCACAGCCGTAATGCCTATAATACCTGTAACTATTAAAATTCTTGTAAGTAGTCTTTTGCTCATTTTGTAGGGTTATTTTGCCAAAATCCGCCAACTAATGCAAACAATAGCTTTTGATTTTTAAGACCAAACACTATAAGCTATGGGTATTGTATGTCAATTTTTAGTAAAAAAATTGGTATAGACCTCGGAACCACAAGCGTTCTGGTATATGTGCCTGGGCGGGGAATAGTCCTCAACGAACCGTCCGTGGTGGCTGTGTCTGAAGAAGATAATAAAATTCTTGCAATAGGCGCTGAAGCAAAAAAAATGATAGGCAAAACTCCAGAAAATATAATTGCCTATCGCCCAATGAAAGATGGTGTTATAGCGGATTATCGCACCACCGAGGCAATGCTTCGTTATTACATAAACAAATCACTTGGCAGATGGAATATCGCGAAGCCGGATGTTTTGGTTTCCGTTCCGGCCGGTGTTACTTCGACCGAAAGAAGAGCGGTGGTGGAAGCCGCCATCAAAGCCGGTGCCAAGAACGCATATGTCG
>PFXE01000027.1 GCA_002791475.1 Candidatus Zambryskibacteria bacterium CG_4_9_14_3_um_filter_40_16
GCCACCTCCGTTGGGAAAATAGACATTTAGTAATGTAAATTCTGAAAACTCTAACTCTAAAATACGGCCTTCTGTATCGTTAAATGGGGAATTGTTGACTGAAATTGGCTCCTGTTTTGTATATACTGCAACACCACTATACCCCTTTTTTTCCTTTGGAAAATTAAAATATGAACAGTATCCGGGTGGAGTGCGCGCTTCTTCAGGAAGCTGGTCTGGATGGGCTTTGGTCTCTTGAAGGCAGAGGACATCTGGACTTTCTCCAATAAGCCAGTCCCACCCGCCTTTTTTATGAAGCGCCCTCAACCCATTTACATTCCAAGATATTATTCTCATATTTCTTGTATCAAAATTTCCGTTTATTATGAAACTTTTTGTGGACATCGTGTAACTGTTTGTCGGTTACATGGGTATATATTTGGGTTGTTCCTATATTAGCGTGACCCAAAAGCATTTGGACGGCTCGTAGATCCGCTCCGTTACCCAACAGGTCAGTAGCGAACATGTGCCTTAACACATGGGGAGTTACTTTTTTTGATATGCCGGATTTTATGGCGTGGTATTTTACTATCCTTTCAACAGACCTCCGTCTCAACGGTTCAAGACTATTATCATCTCCTTTTTTGTTTTCTGACCCTATTTTGACAAAAAGGGCTTCGCTCATATCTTTGCGGTTTTTTAAATACTCTTTTACAGAATTTTGGGCGTCTTCCGAAAGAAAAACCACCCTGATTTTTCCACCCTTGCCACGAATAGAAAGCTCGTCGTTACTGAGGTCTATGTCTGAAGTTAGCGAACAAAGTTCAGAAACACGAAGACCTGTGGAAAAAAGTAACTCTAAAATGGCTTTGTCTCTTAAATCCTTTAACTCTTTTCCGTTCGGCGAGTTTAAAAGTCTTTCTAATTCACCCCTAGTAATAAGGTCTAGCTGCCTTTGGGTTACCTTTGCGAGCTCTATTCTTTCGGCTGGCAGGGTTTTGATTTCTTGTCTGGCCAGATACTTAAGGAACGCGCGAATTGCGATTAAATAATAATTTTGAGTTTTTTTAGACAATGTTTGTCCTGTGGCCCTATTGTTGCCCATTGTTTGACGATTCAACCAAAGCCGGTATTCACGAACCGAGAGGTCAGTAATATCTTCTGGAGCATCTTTTTTTAGAAAATTCAAAAAACTATTCAGATACCTTTCGTAATTCTCAATTGTTTTAAGACTTCTGCCCTTTTCTATCTCCAAATGCTCAAGAAAGTCTCTTTTCAGGGTATTTAAACTATGCATGTCGCACAATATTATATCAATATTGCCCCAATCTGGCTAAAATCTTCTCCTTGCAAAAAACTTTCATTTGTGATACTATTGGGAGTAATGCTTTCAAAAACAAAAAAGAAGAAGGCCATTGAAACAGCGAAGTTCCATGACACCGACACTGGCTCGCCAGAGGTGCAAATTTCCATATTAACCAAAAGAATAGAGGAACTAGCTCTACATTTGAAGAGAAACCAAAAAGACCACCACTCAAGAAGGGGTCTTTTGGGGATGGTTTCTGAAAGACAGTCTCATATGAATTTTCTTCAAAAGAAAAATGTAAGGCGATACAATGCCTTGCTAAAAAAGCTTAATTTGAAAAAGAAAGCATAGTTTTTGATTTTAAAGAATTTAGAAAACTTTTATAAATTTATATCAACCGAAAAGAGGTTATTGTAACTCTTTAACCCTTTTCTCTTTAAAAATATGGCTGCAATAAAGCACAAGGAACAGAGAGTGGGAATTTTTATAGATGCTCAAAATCTATATCATAGTGCCAAAAATTTATACAAATCCAGGGTTAATTTTTCCCAAGTGGTAAAAGACGCGCTCGCCGGTAGGAAACTGGTTAGGGCGGTTGCTTATGTTATTACCACAGAAAGTGGGGATGAGAAGAATTTTTTTGAAGCGCTTAAAAATGCGGGGATAGAAACCAAAACAAAAGATCTGCAAATATTTTTTGGTGGGTCAAAAAAGGCCGACTGGGATGTGGGTATGGCCGTTGATGCCGTTAAAATGGCAAACCGGCTTGATGCCATTATTTTGGTTTCTGGAGATGGGGATTTTATTCCTTTGGTGGAATATCTGCAAAACACCCACGGGTGTCAGGTGGAATTGGCAACATTTGGAAAATCGGCTTCCGGAAAACTGATTGATCTGGTTGATGACTTCATAGACCTGGACAAAAACCCGAAGAAATATTTGTTGGGTTCCAAAAAATAACTTTTGAGTTTTTGTTATGATACAATAATTTCATAACAACAAGCTCAATTAATGGATGAAAAAAAACCCAAGTCCATACCCTTAGCGGATGAACAAATACAGGAACTAAACGAAAAACTTCAGAAAGAAGGAAGAGGTTCTTTAGAAGAAAATTCCTCGTTATTGGGCGTAAAACAAAACATACCGACGCCAACAGCGCAAGTCACACCAAAAAAGAAAGATTTTGTCGTAAAAAACTTAAGAACATATCAAGGCGACATAGCTGAAGCTATAAATAGGGAGAACACGTCTGTTCTTTCTATTGCGCTTGCGGAAAAGAAGAGGGACGACGAACAGAAAAAAACGGCAGGAAACAATATCGCGCAAAACACAAACCACAAAAAAAACACAATACTTGCTTTGACGAGTTTGCTTTTGATAATACTGGGAGCCGGTGCTGTCTATGGATTTTATTTAGCAACAAAAAATGACTCTTCAGATATTTCTCCCGCCCAAGAATCTCAAACAATACTGGCATTTAATGAGAAAAAAGATTTTGATTCAAAAAACCTAGACAGAGGAAGCGTGATTACAATTGTAAATTCCAACCTTGCTAATTGGGTTGGGAATTCCGGTGATATTCTTTATCTAAACTTATTTGAGGAAACACCAAACGGGCAAATTTCTGTTGACACCTTGGGGCTATTTTCAAAACTCAACACAAATATTCCACCAAGCCTGCTTAGAGCTTTCGGTAAAAGATTTATGCTGGGTTTGGTAAAAGAAAGTGTGTCTGAACCTTTCATACTGATTGAAGTTGCTTCATTTGAAAACGCTTTTGCCGGAATGCTTGGGTGGGAATCGTCCTTATACAAAGATATCGGTCCATTATTATCAAAAAAAATAACACCGACCGTAATGTCTTCGCAACAATCGCAACAAACGGGCACCTCAACTTCATCATCCACGCCACCTTTGGGTCTTAAAATTGAAATCAATACATCTTTTGAAGACATAACAATAAAGAACAAGGATGCCAGGATTTTAAAAAACAACAGGAACGATACCGTTCTGCTCTATTCTTTCCTTGATAAAAACACACTGCTCATAACATCAAGCGAGAGTGTCTTTCAGGATTTGGCAAACCGCCTAATATCCAAAGCCTTTTTAAGATAGTGTTGCGTGAAGTGCCGTTCCTGGTATTATTTACCATATGGCAGACTTAAAATTACTCAAAGAAAAACTTGAAAAGGAACTGTCTCTTTTGGAAAAGGGGCTTTCTTCCGTTGGTAGAAAAAATCCAAACAATAAATCAGATTGGGAAGCTCTACCGGCTCAAATGGATGTTTCGGCGTCAGATGAAAATGCGGTTGCCGATACTATTGAGGAGTATGAAGGCAACACAGCAGTACTAAAACAACTTGAAATACGCTACAACGAAGTTAGGTGTGCTTTGGAAAGAATGGAAAAGGGAACTTATGGGATATGCAGTGTGGGAGGAGAGCCAATTGAAGAAGACCGTCTGATGGCGAATCCCGCCGCCACAACCTGTAAGAATCATATTTAAAAATGAGCTTTGCAAGAGTTCATGGCGCACAAACGGTCGGTTTAAATTCTCAAATAGTTGATATAGAGGTGGACATCTCCAAGGGGTTGCATTCTTTTGCAATAGTCGGCCTTCCGGATAAAGCTGTGGAGGAATCACGCGACAGAATTTCTGCCGCCATAAAAAACTCCGGCTTTAAATCACCAAAAAATAAAAATCAAAAAGTAGTCATATCTTTGGCGCCGGCGGATATTAAAAAAGAAGGTCCGATTTTTGATTTGGGAATGGCGCTCTCATATCTCTTGGCTTCCGGTGAAATTTCTTTTAATCCGGATAAAATTCTTTTCCTTGGTGAACTTGCCCTTGATGGTAAGCTTCGCAAAATTTCCGGTGTATTACCCTTGGTGCGAGGAGCCAAGGCGAGAGGTTTTAAAAGTATATTTCTACCCAAAGAAAATGCTGAGGAGGGAGCTTTAATTTTCGGTATTGAAATCTATGGTGCAGAAAGTCTGGAGGATGTTCTTGCTCATCTTGATGAGAATCGCGAGAAAGACACGCGAAAAAATATCGCTCTCCAAAGCGTCACAAAAATTCCGGCGGAAAAAGTAGATCAGGGGATGAACTTTAAAGATGTTCGCGGTCAAGAGTCAGCCAAGCGCGGGCTTGAAATCGCCGCGGCTGGCGGTCACAATGTCGCTCTTTACGGGCCACCAGGAACAGGCAAGACCATGCTTGCCAGAGCATTTTCAGGGATACTGCCATCACTATCTTTTGAAGATATTTTAGAAACCACATCCATTCATTCTGTAGCCGGAACTCTGGGAGGTGCCCTCATTACTTCTCCTCCTTTCCGTTCTCCGCACCATACCGCCTCATATGTTTCAATCGTAGGCGGTGGTGCAAATCCCAAGCCGGGCGAAGTGACTCTTGCCCACAAAGGAGTGCTTTTTCTTGACGAGTTTCCGGAGTTTGAGAGAAGGGTGATTGACTCTTTGCGCCAACCACTTGAAGACAGAGTGGTTTCTATTTCGCGAGCCAAAGGTTCGGCGCGATTTCCATCAAATTTTATTCTTATCGCCGCCATGAACCCGTGCCCTTGCGGAAATTACGGCTTCAAAGGCAAGGAGTGTGTTTGCTCTCCGATTAATTTAATAAGATATCAGAGAAAACTCTCTGGACCGATTATGGAACGCATTGATATTTGGCTGGATGTTCCTCGTATTGAGCATGAAAAACTTTCTTTGGAAAAAAATGAAGGGGAGGAGTCAAAACATATCAGAAAGAGGGTAGAGGTGGCGAGAAAAATTCAGGAAAAACGATTAAAGAAGACGGGAAAGAAAATGAATGCCGAGATGTCAGCTCGAGACTTAGTCAGTGTCATAAAGATGGACGAGAAGGCCAAAGAAACTCTCAAAAATTCTGCGGAGTACCACAACCTTTCTCCGCGTGTTTATCATAAAATAA
>PFXE01000030.1 GCA_002791475.1 Candidatus Zambryskibacteria bacterium CG_4_9_14_3_um_filter_40_16
TGTGTGTGTTTTGTATATTTTGCGGAGTCATCTAGTGGTAGGATGCGACTCTCTGAAAGTCGTCACCTTGGTTCGAATCCAAGCTCCGCAGCTCTTCGTCGCTTCGTTCCTCAGAGCCTTCGGCCGTAAGCCTACGGCCATTCTTCAGCGTGCGACGAAGATACCGAGCGAGTCCCGACCCGAGAGGAGCGACGAGGTGATATTATTTAGATATGTGTTTTGTCTATATTTTCGGGGTTGATTGTTTTCAATAGCTTCATAGTGCTGGATTAATTCTATTTCTTCTCGCGCCCTCGCGGGATTGGTGGAAAAATTTGGCAGCGGAAATTTGAGATCTTACCCTTGCCCCACCATTCCCGTGCGCGGGCAAGAGGTAGAAATTCCCTAAAATCCATAATCCCATTTTGGGATTATACCACAATAGGATATATGATACAAACAAATATGGTCAAGTCAATTTACGATAAAGATTATAGAGAAATCATAGAACGCTTGAAGAAAGCGCGTTTTGAAGCTGGTTTATCTCAACAAGCGGTGGCGGATAAACTGGAAAAACCGCAATCGTATATTTCTAAAATAGAATCGGGTGAACGTCGGCTTGACGTGGCTGAAATGAAAAAGTTTGCGGTTGTTTATAAAAAGCCGGCTGATTATTTTTTGAAATAATATGTTTGATAAGTATATAAAATTTTACGAGCGGACCCTGCGAAAAATGTGGCGTATTCGTGCTGGCGGCACTTTACGATCCCTGAAGGGAACACTCGTTGAAACAATGGCAGAAGAAATGGTTCTGCTTGCATGGAAAAATATCGGCGGTAAGCCATCTCGAATTAAAATCAATAAGACAAAATATCCTATTGATGACGGTAAGGGCAATGTTTATAAATTATCTCAAGATAAACAAGTTTACATTGATGATGAATTTATCCTTTCGATCGAGTGTAAGGCGTATGCGGAAGTCGCAATGTACAAGCGCATACTCGTGGATTCTTTTCTACTTAAAAAACATTTTCCTAAACTTAAATTTTGCCTTTTTCAGCTAGAGAGTATGCTTGGTGGCGACTATTCAACTACTGTCGATCATCCAAATGGAAGCCCATCAGTTAAAGTTCTTGAGCATTACTTTCCCAATCTTGATATAGAGATTATTACTTTGCTTGACGGCGAACGAAATATCAAAGGCGAAATACACAAAAAGCAGTTTTATAAACCGCTTCGTCCCGAAAGATTGGAACACGCTCTAAAATATTTTGAGCACGCACTCAAGCCACACCTCTAAAATAATTTAGCGGGAATTTCTTTAATCCGCTTTTCGGAAATCTTGCAATACTTTGGTGATATATCAATGCCAATGTATTTTCTGCCGGTTTCTGCGGCACAAAGCGTAGTTGTCCCTGCGCCGTTGAACGGATCAAGAACAATATCGTCTTGATAACTAAAGAGCTTCATTAGCCGCGTTGCTAACTCTTTTGGAAACATTGCGGGGTGGTCATACTCTTTCATGTTGCGCTCCGGAGCGATAGACCATTTTGCATAAACCCATTTTTTGAATTCGTCGCCAGTAATATCGGCTTTTGCCGAATCGCCAACTTTTTTATGAGTATCTTTTGAGAAAACCTCAACGAATTCCCAAGTATATTTTAGATAGGGCATACTTGGACTTTTCCAACTTCCCCATGCGGTATATTTGCAGTTATAATTGTTTTTTTCCCATAAAATTTCGCCTTTCCAAATCAAACCATGATTGAGTAATTGCTTTGACATTAGGTGATGCGTTGGTATGTAGTCCGAAAATAAGGGTTGAATGTTAAGGCAAAGTCGCCCTCCCGGCTTTAGGACACGTACACATTCTTTCCAAATAACATCTATTTTTTGGAAATATTCATCCCAGTGAACAGCATCGTTTTTGTTGTCGTCTTTGTATTCTAGGCCGAAATTGTATGGCGGAGATGTAATGATAATATCAATGGAACCGGTTGGGATTTTACGCAAAACTTCTTCGCTATCGCCGCATATAATTTTATTAGCAAACTTTTCAATTCCGTTTGCTTGCGCAACAGCAACAGCGTCTTTTTGAAATTTTGTGCCTCCGCGTATTCTTTCTTTTGTTTCTCTATTTTTGACTTTTCTTTCCCTGTTGAGAAGTTTTGCGTCTGGATAAATTTCCGGCGGAGAGATAACGCCATTGTCCCGAATTACATCAAGCACTATTCCTTGTATCGAAACGTCTCGGCCATTCCGAAAAATAAGCGGCTCCATATTTTTGTTTGCAGGTTGCAAACGAATATGTCTGCGCTCTTTGTAAAACTTTTTTAGAGTTGCCTCGTGGTTATCTATGAGCGCAACTACCTTTTGCCCATTCTCTGCTGTTTCTTGTTGTTTTACCAAAACAATATCGCCATCGTTGATATGTTCATCAATCATACTATTTCCAACTACACGAAGAGCATAAACCTCTGACGAAGAAGGAATTTTACTTTTTGAAATAGCAATCATTTCCTTGTCTTGAATCGCCTCAATTGGTTGACCGGCCGCAATAGTCCCCAACAAAGGAATTTTTACCATCGCTTCATGTCCCACCACATCAATAGAGCGCGGTTTATTTTCTTCTTTCGCTAAATACCCAAGATCTCGGAGCTTAGAAACATGAAAATGCGCAGTTGAAACCGATGAGAGCTTTAATTTCTTGCGTATCTCATCAAGAGAGGGGGCATATCCTTTTTGCTTCTGATAATCAGTTATAAAATCTAGTACTTGTTTTTGCCTTTTTGTTACCATAGTGATATTATAGAAAATAAATCGAAAGTGTAAAATAGCGAGTTATCCACACCACCATGAACAACAATCTAAAAATAATTCAAAATACCTTCAGACCGATTAAACCCCTCGAAGGCAAAAGTAATTATAAAAGGTATTTTAGAATAGAGAAGGACGGTTCTGTTAAGGAAAGAATTTTCCTGAACGTGCCAGATATTTCACTGCGGGAAGAAATAATTTGTAAACACTATTTATCATTTCTGGTGCGAAATTTTATTCAAAATCCAGTAGGAATAAATTTTACAGCCAGAGATGATCCTTGGGATTTTGGTGTTGAATTAAGCAACGGATTATTATTCAATGTTGAAATAACCTCTGTTGCAGACAATCAGTGGTTGCATGAAATAACCTCTGTTGCAGACAATCAGTGGTTGCATGAAAAAATGAAAAGAGAAGAGGAATTTGAAAAAATCGTTGTGAGAGAGGTTGTGCCCCTTCGGAAGCTCAAAAAAATTCACTTATGGTTCGGAGGTGAAAAATTGCAACAGGCCATAAAAAAGGCCGAGAAAGAATCTATTAAGGCTCGCGAGCAAATCACAAATCCTTTTTATGATGAACAAGGAAGAATTTATATTAGCGACTCAAAAGATGAGCCTAAATCTTTGTCTGATTTAATAATAGAATCTATTGAAAAGAAAATTTGTAAAAACCATAATAATATTGAAAATACGATCTTAATAATTGATAACAGAACTAGTAGATTTGAGATTGAAGATTATCGTAAGGCAATAAGTAAGTTAGAATCGGAAGCAAAACTTACGAATGTCAATTTTCCAGAAGTTTATTTTTATACTGGATACTATTCTGATAACGATGGGAATAATGCAGAGTACTCGTTTGCGCCCATTAAATTACCTCCAAAAAAATGGGGTCAGTTGAGAAGAAAAGTAGAGTCTAATGATATTGTTTTGAATGAAAGTGGCATAGCTTACTCATAACCACCGTCAAAAAATACGCCCGCCCAAGCGAGGACGGCTCGGCAGGGTTCAAAGGGGGAATGCCGAGCCGTCCGAGCAAAAAATAGGGGCCAGCCCCGCCGCCTTGCTTGTCAAAGCAAAGCACCACAGGAAAATACTCTTTTCATTAGGAGAAGAAAAAATCCGGCGCGCGCAAAATGAAAAGAGCAAAGAGTATTTTTCTGTGGTGTAGCGAGTGGTAGCGAGCGGCGGCGGGGCGGCTTCATTCATCAGGATTCGTTTGGTAAAAAGTTCGGATTTTG
>PFXE01000038.1 GCA_002791475.1 Candidatus Zambryskibacteria bacterium CG_4_9_14_3_um_filter_40_16
GCGAGTGTTGACAGAATTATAGCTAATGTGCTATACTTCCCGAGTAACAAATCTCATTGGTTTTTCGTTTTAGGAATACCTAGAATCGTTAGCTGTAGAGCTTTATAAAAACTTACGAGACTTCTGGCCAAATTTAATATAACGGCTAGCGTTATAGAGACAAAAGTCTCGCATTTATACCTATGTATAGAAAAAGTTTCAATACCAGAGGACCGAGAAATGGTTTCAGTAAATCCTACGGAGCAAGAACCCAAAGAGGTAACTCAAGAGGTTTTGGTGGAAGAATTTCAAAAGGCCAATATATTGACCCATCCAGGTTTATTAATAAAGCTGTAATTACTGAGGAATTAGAGCATTTTATACCTGAACACAAGTTTGAGGATTTTGCCTTAGATGCTTCTTTGACGCAGGCAATTATTTCAAAAGGGTACTCGGACCCAACTCCAATACAGGACAAAACTATTCCTTACATTCTTAATGGTTTGGACCTTGTGGGAATAGCAAATACAGGAACAGGAAAAACGGCCGCGTTTCTTTTGCCGTTAATAAACAAGGTGCTCCAAGACAGAAAAGAGCAAATCATTATTATTGTGCCGACTCGTGAACTTGCCGTGCAAATTGAAAATGAACTCAAAAGTTTTACAAAGGGAATGAAAATATTTTCCGTTTGTTGCTTCGGTGGCGCTTCAATCGGCCAGCAAATGCGTGACCTAAGGCATTTTAACAATTTTATAATCGGCACTCCGGGCAGACTCAAAGACCTTATCGGCCGAAAAATGATAAACCTCTCGCTTTTCAAGACCATAGTTCTTGACGAAGCGGACAGAATGCTTGATATGGGTTTTGTTAACGATATGCGCTTTGTTATGTCGTTAATGCCAAAAGACAGACATACACTGTTTTTCTCCGCGACTATCTCAACTGAAATTGAGAAACTAGTAGGTGAGTTTTTGCGCGAACCAGTAAGAATATCCGTCAAGACAAGGGACACCGCTAAAAATGTTGACCAAGACATCGTAAGAGTGGGAAGGGGATTGAATAAGGTAGACATACTTCATGACCTTCTGATAAAACCCGAATTCAATAAAGTGTTGATTTTTGGTAGGACAAAACACGGAGTAGAAAAACTCTCCAAGATTTTAAGTGAAAAGGGGATTAGGGTGGAATCCATTCACGGGAATAAAAATCAGTTCAAACGCCAAAAAGCATTAAACCTTTTTAAGGACAGCAATATACAAGCTCTCATTGCCACCGATGTCGCGGCGCGAGGACTTGATATAAACGAAGTAAGTCATGTAATAAACTTTGACATTCCGGCAACTTATGACGACTACATACACCGCATTGGTCGTACGGGAAGAGCGAATAAGCGCGGAAAAGCACTAACTTTTATTGAATAAAACTTAAAAACAATATGAAAACAAAGATTACAAAATCTAATATTCAGACGGTTTCAAAGAAACATTTTCAAAAAGATGGGAAGTGGATTGTTAAACCTACAAAAACAGAGATTCTGCTTTGCAAATGCGGAAATAAATATATCAAAACAAGGGAGGGACAAAAGAACTGCGTCAGGTGTCTAGAATCCCTATCCTAGTTTTTGCTAAAAGCAAAAAAGAGTTTTTATATTTTCGCCATCCACTCCACAATTTTCTGTGCGGATTCCATAGCGTGTTCACCGACCAGAATACCGGGGTGAGTCGCACCTTTTATTTCTATAACTTCTTTTCCATAATAATCTGCCATGGCTTTGGCGGTTCTTATTCCTATACCAAAAGGCACTGATTCGCCAAGTTCTCCGCCTACAAAAAGCGTCGGCATTGAAAGTTTTTCTTTTGGAATTGAAATACCAAGTTTTCGTTCGCTTCTAGCTACTCCGGACTCCATACCCAACATATCTTTCAGCATCATCAGTTTTTCTTGCGGTATATCGGGAAGACCTTTCATAACTTCCATCGGATCTGTCGGCATTCCGGCGTCCATAGGAGAATACTCTGCCGGATAATCTTTCGCTTCCCCTTCTCCTTGGACCTCTTTTGATGGGCTTGGGTCAATGGCCACAACTGCTTTTGCTCCATATTGAACGGCATACATAAGAGCAACAAGACTTCCCATAGAGTGGCCTACAATTATCGGGTCTTTTATATCATTCTCTGTAACGGTTTGTTTTATATCATCCACATAGTTTTCCATAGTTACCCCCGCCAAAGACCCATCGCTTTTACCGTGCCCTCTCAAGTCCGGAGCGTAAATATCCCAACCCATTTTTGAGAAAAGCTCCGTGTAAGCCATCCACATAGAAGAAGAGCTCCATGAGCCATGTACCAAGATCACGGGGCTTTCGTGTTTTTTCTCTTCCGCATTTTTAATAAGTATAAATTGTTTCATATGATATTTATTGGTTAATTCTAATTTTTATATAAAAATTTTTATAAAATAGTGTCCATACATTATATCAAGAAACAAAAGAATGAAGAAATTGACATAACGGTCCAGATTAAGGGCTAATTTGTCTTTATAAAATCATGAATTTTGTTTTGTCTAATCAAGAACGGGAAGAGGATTTATCCACAGCTACTTGCAATATACCCCATATGGGTATATCATATCAAGTATGAGAAAAGATATAAAAAAGCAAGTGCAGAATAGGTTGAAACGAATAGAGGGCCAGGTAAAAGGTTTGCAAAAGATGGTTGAGGGGGATAAGTATTGTATTGATATAATCACTCAAACTTCCGCCGTCCGCAATGCCCTTTCTGCCGTAGAAGATGCAATGCTTGAAAACCATCTTTCCACGCACGTTATTGAACAAGTAAAGAAGGGCTCACAAAAGAAAGCCATTGAAGAAATCCTTTCGGTTTATAAGATTTCAAAGAAAAAATAATATGGAACACAGCTACAGCGGTGCGCACTGCGGAGTAGGTCAGCCATCGGCAATGGGTCACGGTTCGGCGCTTGTCTATTTACGGAAGTTTTGGATAGTAACATTTCTTCTCATCCCACTTTTTCTCGTGAATAAAATGATAGCCGGATTTTTTGGGTACGAGCTCTACTCATTTGCAAAATGGATTGGGTTTGTTATCGCCTCCATAATTTTTGGTTTTTCTTTGATTTTTTTCCAACATGCATGGCATGAAATTAAAATGCGTAAATATGGAATGATGACTCTTGTATCCATAGCCGTCGGGTCGGGTTTTATATTTTCGGTTGTTTCCACCTTCATACCTTCCCTTAATGTTGAGTTTTATTTGGAGATCTCAACTCTTATCTGGGTATTGCTTTTCGGGCATTATCTTGAAGCAAAATCTAGCTCTGCCGCCGGCAACGCTTTACAGGAAGTAGCAAAATTATTGCCGAAGAAAGCGCACAGACTTGTCGGTGATAAGAGTGAGGAGGTTGATACATCTCTTTTAAAAGAAGGGGATGTGGTGTTGGTAAAACCTGGAGAAAAAATACCGGCAGACGGGGTTGTAAATGAAGGAACGGCGAATGTAAATGAATCGCTAATATCCGGAGAATCCAAACCCGTTGAGAAAAAAGAGCATAATAAAGTGATAGCTGGTTCAATATGCCTGGATGGTTCGCTCACAATAAAACTTTCTCGTGTGGGAGAAAATTCAACCATAGGTCAGATTCAAAAGCTCATAAACCAAGCTCAAAACACAAAACCTCGTTCACAACGATTAGCTGACAAAGCATCTTCTGTTCTGACACTAGTCGCCGTTATTACATCTCTTCTCACTATTTTTGTCTGGTCTATAATCTTGGGAAAGCCTTTGGTTTTTGGAATTACACTAGCAATCACCGTTCTTGTTATTGCTTGTCCTCATGCTCTTGGACTGGCTATCCCCACCGTTACGACAATTGCCACCTCACTTGCGGTTAAGAACGGGGTCTTTATAAAGAATCTGGCTAAAATTGAGGTTATCAGAAATGCGGACTATGTTGTGTTTGACAAAACAGGGACTCTTACAAAAGGTCAGTTCGGAGTGAGTGATATTGTTACTTTTGGCAGTATGGCAAAAAACGATATTGCGAAAATTGCCGCGTCGTTGGAGCAACATTCGGCACACATTATTGGTCAATCTATATTGCAATACGCAGAGAAAAATCACATCCTGCTTGATAAACCCAAACAGTTTAGAGACGTTGCCGGAAAGGGAGTAATTGGGGTGGTTAATGAAATAGATTATTTTTTGGGGAATAAACCTTTGATAAAAGATATGTCTGTTTTAACCGTTGAGCAGGATAAAAAAATTAATGACTTATCTTTAGGTGACAATACGATTGTTATTCTTGCTAGCAAAAAAGAATTATTGGGAATAATCACAATGTCTGACGAGATCAAACCAGAATCTTTTGAGGTCGTCAAAAAATTACACAATCTGGGTGTCAAAGTCGCTATCCTTACCGGGGACAAAGAAGATGTCGCAGAAAAGGTGGCAAAAGAATTGAATATAGACACCTACTTTGCAGAAGTTTTGCCCGAACAAAAATATAAATATGTAAAACAGCTCCAAGAAGATGGAAACATCGTGCTTATGGTTGGTGATGGAGTAAATGATGCCCCCGCTTTGACGCAAGCCAATGTTGGTATAGCAATAGGGGCGGGAACTGATGTTGCTGTTGAAGCGGGAGATGTGGTTTTGACCAGAAATAATCCTATGGATGTTGTTCGCCTGCTTGTTTTGTCAAAAAAAGTTTATGTGAAGATGGTGCAAAATTTGTTTTGGGCTCTTGGATACAATATTCTTGCTATCCCGGCAGCGGCAGGAGTATTCGTGTTTTGGGGAATATTTTTACGTCCAGAAATAGGTGCGCTTCTGATGAGTATGTCTACGGTTATTGTCGTTATGAACGCAATGACACTAAAAAAAATTAATTTGCAAACTGTCTAGTAAAAAAATTATGAACAAAAACACACAAAAACATATTTTTCAATTTATAGCCATAATTCTTCTTCTTTTGGGACTATTTTGGTGGGGCAGAGGAAACACGGGAGGAACAGCTTCATTACCAACCGAAAAACAAATAAAATCAGGCAGCTTTCTTTCCGCCCAAGAAAAATCTTTTGATTTCGGAACGATTTCAATGACAGATGGTAATGTGCAAAAAATATTCACAGTTATCAATAATACAGACAAGGATATTAAGCTGGATAGTTTAGTAACATCGTGTATGTGTACTACTGCTTTTCTTGAAATGAGTGGAGAAAGAATGGGTCCCTTTGGGATGCCCGGACACGGAGGTTTGGTTCCTAAGGTTAATGAGATTATCAAAGCGGGAGAGTCGGTGGATGCTGTTGTTGTGTTTGACCCGACAGCTCACGGTCCAGATGGGGTGGGGTTTGTAGAAAGGTATGTCTACTTCGTAGACAGTTCCGGTGGCGCGCTTGAGCTTCAGATTACAGCTAACGTGACGCGATAAATTATGAGAAAATACTTTATTATTCCACTTGCTTTTATTTTTCCTAAAGCAACACTGGCTCACTGCCCGCTCTGTACTATCGGCGCTGGTGCTCTGGCCGTTGTAGCCGCCTCAATGGGAATATCGTCTATAGTAGTGGGAGTGTTTATCGGCGCTTTTGCTATGGCCTTGGGTATGTGGCTTTCAAAAATACCCAAAAAGGAATATATTCCCAATCAGTATTTTTTCCTTACAATTTTAATTTTTTTAGGAACTATTATTCCCATAATGCCTCTTATCAGAGAGTATCATCCTCTTTACTTGTCTCTTGTGGGCGAATATGGCACTTTCTTTCACAATACTTATGCCATCAATCTGTTTTTTTTTGGTTCCGTGTTGGGAGCGTTGATTATGTTTGTCTCTCCGTTCATAAGTCGTATGGTTTCTGCGGTTCGTAAAAACAGAGCAATTCCTTATCAAGGAATTGCTCTTACCGCCCTTTTGTTAATTTCTGTTTCTATATTGATTGAATTAATATCCAAATGACTCTAGCCTCATTTCTGCTAATTGTTTTTTTTGTATTAACACTATTAATACGAAAGATAAGTGGGAAAGATATTTGCGCATTGTGCGTATCGGTTTCGCTGACTTGGGTATCAATGTTTATTCTTATGTTGGGTGGAATTGGCCAAGATAAAATAGTTTTGGGTATTCTTATGGGAGGTAGTGCCGTCGGCTTCGTATATTATTTCTCTTCTCGCAGTTCTGAAACATTTAAACTTTTAAAGTTTCCACTACTGGTTTCGTTGTTTTGGTTGGTGTATTTGGCCTTGTCAGTACCAAAACAAATATCGCCCATTAATATTGTGTTTTTGGGCGGATTGTGGTTTTTATTCGGATTCATCTTTTTTTTGTATAAAAACAACAATCTAAGGGCGCTTGGTAAGCGGTTGA
>PFXE01000036.1 GCA_002791475.1 Candidatus Zambryskibacteria bacterium CG_4_9_14_3_um_filter_40_16
TAAATGACGAGATGATTCTTAAGATTCAAAGTATTAACAATATAGAAGTTACGACATCTTTTAATCTCAATATATACCGTCCAAAATAAGAAGACCACCGACTATGTCGGTGGTCTTGCGGAGTGGCTACTTCTCATTCATATAAAAAATAATATTGATATGAATGAGAAACCACTTATTTATCAAAACCTCTTGCATACTCCTCTATAGTTCCCAATCCTACCCGTGCTCTCCGCTCATTAACATTTTCAGGCTCCTTAAGTGGAAGCGGAACAAACTTACCTTGTTCATTTTTTTTAAATTGAGTCCCGTATATCTGTTTTTTGCCCTCTTTCAAAAAAATCCTGTCTGTCAGATATGCAACCTGTTTGTGTTCTACTTCATCATTTCGTGCGGCTTCTTGGAGAAGGTTCAGTGCTTTTTTTTGAAATTCAAGATCATGATCAGCATGCTGAGCTATAAGCCATGCTACTTTTGATACCTTCTTGCCAACTTTAGAAATGGTTGGCCAACCAATCGTATCAACTATCTTCTTCAGTCTTTTCGTATTTTCTATATCAATTTTATCATCCCATTGGATGTGACCATTGATCGCTCGTTGTCGCATTTTCTGGTCTACCTCCATCATTTGCAAAAACTGTTTGATTATATCTTCGTATTTATTCATTTATAACCATAGTAATAAAAAAGCAAGTGGTTCTGCAACCACTTGCTCGGATCGGATCGAGGTGTTGTTATAACCACCATCAGTCCTGATCGTAGTCCCACTCCTTACTGTTGGGATTGCTGATCCACTGACTTGTTGTGACCATCATCTCTTTCGGAACTTCACGCGGTTCTTCCGCAAAATGAAGACCCAGAGACTCCTCAACCAACACATCGTTCACACTGACTTCTTCGAAACGACAGTCGTTCGTCATTTTAAGCTCCTTGCAACATGGTTGCGATTGCGTGGCTGATGGGATGAGCTACAAGGTCTTCGATCCATAGCCACTGACCGTTGGGATTGATCTCTAGAAAAATGAACCGCTCATCTGGTGTAAAGATAATATCAATTGCACCAAATGTCAAACCCATCTTCCTGACTAATGCTATACACCTTTGTTGTATTTCTGTCGGCAGTTCAACTTTTTCGTGTCGAACCTTGGTAGGATCCCGTCGCCAATCGTGCCTTGTTTCCATGTTTTCTTGTGAATATTGGGCTACGGCAAAAACTTGATCGCCCAGAATGGTTACCCGTATTTCAAACTGTTTCTCAATGTACTTCTGAAACAAACACGGGGTTACGGAAACTCGAGAAACGAGCTTGTCAAGCTCAAATTTCTTGATGGGTTTTGTCAGGAAAATCAATGGGGCATCGTTAGGCCTTTCAATATGACTCTTTGCTACGGGTTTGTACACAATATCTCCATTCTCGTTCGCGAAGCGCCGTAGCGAATCTGGATTGTTGGTAACCAGCGTCTGAGGAAGTTCGAATCCTATCTCTTTTGCAATATAAAGCTGCCAAAGCTTATTCTCCGCCATACGATTAGCGAAAGGGTTATTCAACCACCTTACGGTGTCACCTAAATATCTCCACATTCCGTCAAAAACACACCGTTCCTCATTTTCTGCAAATACTCTCTTCCATTCCTCACCGCCTTCAGATCCACGTTTGTATCGAGGTCGACGATACCAGATTGAAGTAATATCTGAAAGTGAGAAAGCCTGCGAGTTGTTGAGAAAACTAATCGTCGAGCTCCCGTTCACGGGGTCGAATTCAAGAAATGATACTACACCCATTGTTCGAAGATTGAGAACTTGATATGTTCCCAAAGGAAGATGGCTCACAACTCTTTGCACATGCAAATCATCTTCCGAAGAAAGAATGAGTATCACAAGAACCTCCTTTTTGTAAAAAGTTCAGTGTTCATGAGCCTAAAAAGTTGAGCTCCCTACTTTTAAACTACCACAAAATTCAATATTTAACAAATGCCTGTATAAGCTTTTTCATCGACTTGAATCCGTGTGGCGATTGGTATGGCTTTGTAAGCAAGGAAGAGAGCCGTATCGTGGCTGAGATGATTGTTGAGATGCTCTGAACCACAAGTTCAGAGCATCTTTATTATATATTTAACCCCTTTTAAATAATTAGGATGAGCTAAATTATGTCCGGCTTCTTTTATTAGATAAAAACTTTTCTTGCCCAGCCATTTTTTATATGATTCTTTTGCCACCTTGATTGCAATTTTCCAATCCTTTTTTCCTATTAGAAACCAAGCTTGGGCAGTTTGATCATCTGGAAAAGAATATTTTCTAAAACTATTAAAAAGTTTTTTACCAAAATATTTTTTTGTTTCCTTTGGTATATATTTTAAATTTTCTTTAAAATAGGGTGATATTGAGCAAAAAATATACCCCTTCATATTCTTTTTAGATGAAAGGATTGATGCGACATAAGCGCCGAAAGAAAAACCCAGAATGTAACCATTCTGTATATTGTTCGGAATTTTTAAATCAGCTTGTTTAACATAATCATCCATACTCATCTTTGTTGACCAGTGGATGTTTACAGGCATAACTCTGAAGCCCAGATTACGAGCATACTTAATAAGCTCACTGTAGTTTCTTGCTCTGGTGGACTCCCCCATTCCGGGGATTATATATATTTTGGGCTTTATACCACGCATAGTTACAGATTATCACACATCAAGAGAGTGGAAAAAGAGGGGTGAAAATGGATGGGTTTACTTAAAAATCTGCATACAAACAAAAAATCCCCATTGGGGATTTTGGGGATTTTGGGGATTTTTTGTTTGCCGTTTGTGCTTCAGGCTCTACGCCACACACTTTTTGTTCTACATTCCGCGTATGTTCCGCGTGTGACTAAAACTCATTCCGCGTATATTTCCGTATCTGTGAAAGAAACATTACAAATATGAAACGACCTGGATCAACTGAGTTTATAAACTCATCTAGCAACACATTAAATTCCGATGCATTAGTAAAGAAGTCGCCATAGCGTTCATACGCATTCAAAAACATCTCTCGTTCACTTTCTATGATTTTGTCAAAAGCAAACTGTTTGAACCCTATTTATTAATTTTATCATTTTTTCAAAAAACAAAGCCACCCACATAAGCGGGTGGCTCATTAAAACAAGCCTTTGAGTGTTGAGTAATCAAAACGCTCAGAGTTGAATACGTTGCTCAGCCCCTTTATCAGATTCTGCTGGCTCAGGTGGCGCATTGCTTCTTGGACACTACCAGGCTTCTGTTCTGCCTTGAGAACAACTCGCTTAAGTAAATTGAATCTACGATGCTCAACGGTAGCTACTGAGTCATTTAGATTCGCCTCTTTCCTGTTCCAACCCATAGAACTAAGCAAGAGCAAGCGAAGCAAATCCCCGTTGTAGCCGAGAGTTCTCATCCTATCCAGACTCCACTTCTCTTTTTTGCCCGGATGGATAATAAGTGGAGAAACAATTAAGTCGGCGACAAATTCTGGCACTAATTCTAAACAGAGCAGGTAAGCTGTTACCGCCTGCCTGAGAACTTGGTTTGTTATAACCGCTCGTAGTTGCCCATTACTCTGATTAGTTAGAACCAACGGAAGAAACGACCAAAGGAATTCAACATCTATATTCCAGCTTCCAAAATGAAAACCCGTAGATCGCACTCTGGAAATAGGAATCCTCTGTTTGTGAATTTGGCTCACAAGCTCGTTGACTTCCTTTTGGTACCACCGGGGGTATACTCTGATTTGTTTAAAGGTGGTTTCTGGTTTGAGTGCATAGACTAAAGTCTCTACACTCGTGATTTTTGCCTCTAGACCACAGACTTTGCATACCACAGCTTCGCCGGTTCTCTTGAATGTCTTCTGTTTTGCATATTCAATCACACTGATTGGAATCGCTAAAACACCACAAGGGCACAGAAAACACTTTTGAGAAAGAACCGAAATCCTGTCCGAACTGCAGGCTTGCATTGCTTTAGCGAGCAAATTATTGCTGAAACTTTCGTCTGTAACTCGCTCACAACTAATCCCCAAGAAATCTAAGTTTGCAAGATACGCCCTTTCTTCTTCTAGCGAGGGTGCTCGCAAACCCAATTTCCCGTAACAAAAAACTCCTTTTTCGCATGTCTGTATAGACAGACTGTCCACCAGAATTGGAGTTAACCAATACCCTAATGGATGAGAGTTTTTAACTGAAACCGGTAATGAAAAAAACATTTGGTTACCCTCCAATTAGGCGTTATATTTCAAGGAACTCTAGGGACCCACAGATGAGTCCTGACCCCCTGTTGACATATTATTATATATTTAGTTTAAAATAAAGTCAGTTATAACCTTTTGACTGTCTTCCTTGTAGCTACTTGTGCTGTGAGCAGAATCGGTATACTCCCAAGTTATGTAGGGACTTTCTATATTTTTTTGTATTGATTCTATAATTTCAACTGGGATGGAGGTGTCGTTTTTGCCGTGTAAAACCAAAGTTGAAATTTTCAATTTATTTAAGGCATCAACAACAGATTTCTTTTGCGAAAGAGGAGATCTGCCGAGTAAGAAATCCTTTAAATCTGAATTTTTGCCAGTGCGACACGAAAACGGAAAAGCATTCTTGAGTAGTGAGAGTAAGCTCTTCATTTGGTCAGCAAAATTTTTGCCAAGTTCTTTGGTTGGAAAATCTTTGGGATTAAAAAGTAATGCACTAGAGAGCAAAATCATTTTGTCGAATTTATCTTTATGGCCCAATAAGGCAACAATTGAGCTAAAGCTCGTGCCAATTAAAATAACCTCTTTGACTTTTCCTATTTCAATCTCTTTGCCAAAATATAGTTCTTTTACTCTAGATTTAGTGGCGAGGTTATAGAGTTCTGCGACATCCTTTATTGAATTTTTGGCTCCGAATATACCACCGCTGTCAATAAACCCAGAAAAGTTTGGAAAATAAACCACAGCGCCGGTACTCAAAAGTATACTCAACATTTTTTCTATATTTGTTGATGGTGGCAGGCCTGGAAGCAGTAGGATGACCTTACCAGATTTTTGTTCCGGGATATAAAGATTTGCAATATAATTTTTATATTTGACTTTGTAAGTAACCATTATTTTGTATAGTAGCATAAGGCCACGGTGTGTTCAAACTTAAATTTATTTATTTTTATTGCTTTTGCACCAGTGATTTTAGATAATATTTTTTTAGCTTCGGTATTATTTTTAAAATTGATATCTACAATTTGGGGTTCAATTGTAAATCCAAACTTTCTAAATATATTATTTATGCTGTTTATTCTCTTTTGGCTATAATCAGGAAAGAGGGTTGTAAAGTCATCTTTCTTGAATGCACCGATCCTAACTATACCGCCACCACTTTTTAAAACTCTTTGCATTTCTCGAATGGTTTTAGATGGTGGAAATGACCCCCATGTAATCAAAATATTGTCCACACTCTCATCCAATAATGGTATCTTGGCTGCCGAAGACCAAATATAATTTATTTTATCGTTATCAACATACTTTTTCCTGGCATATTCCAAAAGTGGTTTTGAAAAATCTAATGCAAAGACCTTATCAAAATATTTTGAATAGAAGTTTGTTTTATGACAGGTGCCACAAGCTATATCTAACAAAATTCCACCAGTCAGTTTACTCTTGATCCTATCCTTTAGTTCCTTTGAGAAAACTTCAGAAACACTGAATATGTGATAGAGGTCTGCGTTTTCTTTGTAAACCTTATGAAAATTTGTTCCAAAGCCCCTTTTCATAATTTAATATATGTCTTTCTTGTAAATCTCATCGAGTGCCAAATTATAAATTTTTTCATAAAGTAAGACATAATCTTTAATATCATCACTCTTAGAATTAAGCATTGTCCAGTCCTCATCGGTAAACACTTTCGGATATTTAGAATCTATCAGATTTTTAACCTCATCATTTTCTAGCCACTCTTGGTTCATTAGTAACAAATCAAACATAGATCGAATAACATGTTTTTGGTGATATTTTGGATTATTATCTTTATTCTTTCTCACGCCTAAAATATATTCTTGTCTTGCATGAAACAAATATCTCTGAATTCTTACCACCAAGCTAACCAATAGTTGTTTCTTAGACGGTTCAAGGTCTGAAAATGGATTCATACCATAGAGAGGTGTCGCTCTTTTTAATATTCTTGTAAAGAATGCTCCGTGGGCATCTAAAGAAAACGTGTTAGGTGATTTGATTTCCTTTTCATACATAAACTGTAGATCCAGAGTGATTCCTTTGAATTCTTGCGCAATTTCTTTAAGCAGATTAAGCTCGGTAAAATCAAATTTATTTTCTTTTAAGATAATTAGAAAATCTATATCCCAAAAATCATCACGGAGTCTGCTACTTCCATAGAGCAGAACAGAGCTTAGGTTGAACTCAAGTTTATTTACAATCAAATCCTTTATTTTGAAAGCAATCTCGGGGATCATTATTTCTGTTTGCTCCACCCCACGCCCTATGTTCTTCCGCGTATGTTCCGCGTGTGACTAAAAATCGTTCCGCGTATGTTCCGCGTGTGACTAAAACTCTTTGTATGTCGGATTGATGTTGACTTGTACCGTTCCTATTCCGCTACTTGTTGAACACTGC
>PFXE01000011.1 GCA_002791475.1 Candidatus Zambryskibacteria bacterium CG_4_9_14_3_um_filter_40_16
ATACCGGTTTCAAGTTTTAAAAAATAGCCGATAAGACCGGTCGCGAACGGGTCTTGAGCGCTGATTAGGTCAAACTTTTCTTTTCTAAGAAAGCCCCTCGCAACACGCCAAGCTTTTATAAACGCCAGAATCTTTCCCAAATATGACTTACCGTGGCTTTCAAGCACAACCACCGAGAGCTTGTCCAGAGCAGTTTTGTAAAAATCAATCCTCCTGCCCGTCTCGCTGGTTGGGTCAAGAAGCTGTGGGTCCATTCCTATCATTAATACCTTCATTTTGTTTTGTTTGCTATCTCCAAAATTTCTATGCATATTTCATTCCAACTGTGAGTGAAATTAAAAGATTCAATTTTTTCCTTTTGTTTTTTGTAATTTTCTTCATTAGCAAGAAAAAGAATTTTTTCTTTTATATCTTCCGTGTTTTCAGGGTTAGCAAAAACCCCAATATCTTCAACCCTATCCATAATGCCGTTTTCTTTGGTCAGAAGAAAGGGTTTGTTTGCTCGTACACTGTCCAAAATCATATTTGGACTTATGTCTCCCAAGGAAACCACGATTACAGCATAACAACGTTGAATCTTTTTAAGAAACTCGTCATAAGGGGCGCCCTTTAGGTCAAGAACAATCTCTGGGTCAACCGACCTGGCTTTTTCAAAAGTTTCTTTCAATCTTGCGGTATTTTTCCACTTAAGAGGACGGGTGGCGGCAAGAAAAATCTTGCTAGCAGGTTCTAAGGATTCTATTTTTTCTCCATAGAAATTTTCAACGATTTTGGTTTTGTCAAAATTTAAACCATAAGCCGTCTTAAAGATTTCCCTCTGCCAGTTTGTACTAAAGACAAGCGTATTCGCGTTGTTTAGTGTCCATTTCGTAATTTTAAATATTATTTTCTCTTTGAGATTAAAATTACCCCGTCTTGTCTCATAAAAATTTTTTAATAACACGAGGTCGCCCGTTCTTTCCACATATCCTTCCCAAAGAAAATCTCCTCCCGTACGAATAATTATTTTCTTATTAAAAATTTTTGATGCAAGAACTCCCGGGAAACCGACGCTAAAAGTATCCAGAGCAAAAACAAAATCTATGCCTCGTAAATTAAAAACGGTACGAAAGAAAAAGTATAAATGTCGTATTCCTGTTGGAAGCGTACTTTCATGACCGTAGGTTAGGACTTTTGCGCTGTGTCCCATACGCACAAATTGGTCCCTGGTTTCCTTGGCATATTGTGCGGGTCCGCCGATTCTAGGCGGAAAAATACCTGTAATTATTAAAATATTTAATTTTTGAGTCTTCAAATTTTGTAGTAATCCTTAAACCAATCAACAAAAAACGATACTCCTTCTTCTACACCAATCTTTGCATTGAAATCGAGTTTTTCTTTTGCTTTTGTGGTATCCGCAAAGGTTTGCGGGACATCGCCCTGTTGCATCGGCATAAAATTTATTTCTGCTTTTCTGCCCAATTTTTTCTCCAAAACTTCAATAAATTTTAGTAGGTGAACCGACTCTCCATGTCCAAGATTTATTATTTCAAAACCCATCGGCTTGTTTAGGGCTAAAACAAAACCTTCTACTATGTCAGAAACAAAAGTAAAATCTCTTTTCATTTCCCCATTGTTGTAAACATCTATTGGCTCTCCAGCAAGTATATTTTTTGTAAATTTAAAAAGTGCCATATCTGGTCTGCCAAAAGGACCATAAACTGTAAAAAATCTTAAACAAGTTATATTCATATCACTGTTACGAACATAACTTGAAGCCATAATTTCACAAGCTCTTTTTGTCGCCGCATAAATGGAGACGGCTCTATCAGCAGGGCTGTCTTCCCTGAAAGGAATTTCTAAAGATTCTCCGTAAACAGAAGATGTTGAAGCAAAGACAGCGTCTTTTACGCCATATATTTTAGCTAATTCAAAAACATTAAATGTCCCTAAATAGTTCGTGTTTATATATACATCAGGATTAGTAATTGAATAACGAACTCCCGCTTGAGCAGCCAAATGTGCTATTTTATCAAATTTATATTTTTCAAATATTTTCCTCAAGGATGAGAAGTCCGTGATATCAACCTTTTCAAAATTTATCTGTTTTTCAAACTGCTCCAGTCTCTTGAGTTTAATTTCTGGGTCATAGTAATCATTGAGATTGTCTACACAAACAATCTCGTGGCCATCTTCAAGAAGTCTTTTTATAAGGTGACTGGCTATAAAACCAGCCCCCCCAGTAACCAAAATTTTCATTTAGCTAAAATACCACAAAAATGGCTTGAAATAAAGCTATAGTTTCGCGCTTCCAGACATAACATCAAAAACTTTTTTCTTCATATCGTTCGCGATAATATTCCAATCATATTTTTCCCCAACCATTTTTTTGGCATTCAAGACCGTTTGCGTTCTCAACGCAGGATTATCCAAATATTTTTTTACCTGCTTTGCGATACTTTGTGGGTCTTTTGGATTACAAAAAAGTCCCGTTGGCTCTTTGCCAGGATTTTTGTCCGGGTCAAAAAGAAAATCCACAATCCCCCCAACTGAAGTGGCGATAACAGGCACTTCCGCCGCCATCGCTTCTACGAAAGAATTGCCAAAACCTTCTGAAAGAGACGGGCGGATAAAGATATCCGACACGGCAAAATAAAGAGGTAACTCTTTGTGGTCAACATAACCAATAAATTTTACTCTGCTTTCCGCCTCTCTTTTCTTGGTTAGCGCCACCAGATTATCCTTCTCTTCTCCTGTTCCCAAAATTAAAATTTTAATATTATCCGGTAAAAAATATAACGCGGAAACAATATCATTTATTGCATTTTTTGCGGTCAGGCGAGAGACGGTGATAAGAAAGACATCATCTTTTTTCTTGCCAAGTTTCTTTTTTAAATCATCTTTTTTCTTTTCGCTTACTTCAGCACTGAAACGCGCCACATCAACCCCGTTGGGAATAATCACAGACGGACCTCTGTAACCCATACTCTTTGCTCGATTTTCAAGATACGAGCTTATCGATGTAAGAAATGTGGTCCTCTTTAGGGCAACCCTCCAAGAAAAAGCTATCATACCCGCCCAACGATATTTCATATGTTTCTCTGAATCCCCTTCCTGCAGAGTAAGAATTATTGGCACCAACCTTCCACCAAAGATTGCGCGAAAGATGTTAAGAATATACGCCGCTCCGCTTGCGTATGTAATCATTATCGCCCAAAAACCCAAATAGTGATTTTTTTTATCAAGTTGGTACGCCTTTAACGCTCCAAGAAACGGCAAAATCATCTTATCCAAAAAAGAAATACCAAGCCCCAACCGATATACATTCACGGTTCCAATCTTCTCTTTTGACGGCAAGCGCCTATTGAACCTTGCCGTTATCATATCAAATTCAAAATCGGCACCGAGGCGGTCAGTGTTCTCCTTTACCGCTATTTCGGCGCCACCCACAAGTGGCAGATATGCCGTTGAAAAAATAAGTACCCGCTTCATATTGCGTTCTAAAATACTACCACCCCACCCCCATCTTACAACATTCTAACATTCTTGAGAATGTTAGAATGTTTTTTTAAAGTGATTGATAAATCTGACAAAATGTTTTCCATAAGGCGACAGAGAGTGTTCAACATTCCTTCCTACATATTTTTTATTAACCAAACCGGCTTGGGTAAGTCTGCGGGCGTGCTCTGAAGCTGTTTTCACATTTATTTTTAATGCATCGACCATTTCCTCAAGTGTTGCCGTTTCATTTTCACCAATAAACAAAATCATATCTATGCGCCAATGATTAGATACACCTTTCATGTGGCGTTCAATTTGTTTGGATGTTTTGGTGGATGTTTTTTTGTTTGACATAACAAAATGATTATATCACTTTCTGAAAAACACTCTAACATTCTTGAGAATGTTAGAGTGTTTTTAATGTGATTGATGTTTTGTCCTTTAAAACAATGATTTTTTAATTTTCATCCACCTTAAGAAGGTTTATGAGCTCGTCTTGTGAAATTTCTTTTGGTTTAGAACCCTCTTCAACAGTCTTTGTCTTTGGTGGTTGATTTGCCTGGGGATTAACTTTGTCTGTGTTGGTTTCTGCTTTGTCTGGCCTAACAATCTCGTCCGTTTTTGTTTCTTTGGAGTTTTTGACTATGGAAGCGAGAGCTTCTCGCAACTGTGACAGATTTTCTTTGCTTGGATTTTTGGAATTTCTATTAGAATTTGATTTTAAATTTTCAAGAGATATTTTATTTTGAGGTTCACGGTTAACTTCTTTCTTCTCTGTTTTCATCAATTCCTCAAACATAATTTGTTTCTCTTTTTTGATATCTGGCTTTTTAGGCCTGCTATTGTCAAAATCTCTCTTTGCTCCCTCTTCGTGCCAAGCCCTAATGGCGGCCTCAACAATTGCCCTGGGTCTTGAAAAATTACTGCGAGAATTATCTATGATTTCTTCTTTGTGGCTTAGGGTCGGTTTACCGATGGGAGCCATTGTTGTAGCGGAAAAAGGCTGGGAAGAAACCCCATCTATCATAAGTTTTAAGTAAATCTGGATGAAACCAAGATTTACCAAATCCTCTGCCGTAAAAACAGGAGCAAATTCTTTTTCAAGGACTTCTGCGTCAAATGCCCCCACTCTGAATGTAACCATCGTGCCAACGTTACCAAAAACCGCAGCTCTGACCTCTTCTGACATTTGCTCAATATACTGATGTGCTATTGTCAAATTGAGTCTATATTTTCTAGCTTCGGAAAGAATATCAGCAAAAGATTCATTGGCAAACGACTGAAATTCGTCCACATATAAATAGAAATTTGGAAGTTTGCTTAGAGTTGTCTCGTTAACATCAGCCCTAGAAAGAGCGGCCAAATAAATTTTTGTAATAATCATACTTCCGAGAAGATTGGCGTTAGCTTCTCCTACCCGACCCTTTGAAAGGTTGACGATTACTATTTTTTGTCCATCCATAACATCCCTGAAATCAAAACTGGACTTTGGTTGCCCAATAATGTTTCGAACCAGAGGGTTGGCAATAAACTGACCGACTTTGTTTTGAATAGCGGCTCCGGCTTCTTGCATATAACGCTCACCGTACTTTGCAAACTCATCGGTCCAAAAAGATTTCACGGAAGGGTCTGAAATGTTTGCAACAACCTTGTTCCTATATTCTTTGTCTGCAAGCATTCTGTTGATGCCGACCAAGGTTGAACCCGGGTATTCCAAAAGCGCCAAAATAACATTGGACAAAATATATTCCATCCTGGCACTCCACGCATCAACCCATATTTTTTTGAAAGCGGAAAGAAGGCCGTTTGAGACCAAGTGCCTCTTGTCCGGACCGACATCTTCCATAACATTAAAAGAGATGGGATAATCGGTATCAAATGGGGCGAAGTAAACAACATCCTTTAAGCGCTCCTCCGGCACATACTCCAAAAGTAAATCGGCTGTTTTGCCATGAGGATCTATGAAAGCAAGGCCTTCTCCATTTTGGATATCTTGAACTGCCATATTTTCCAAAAGAGTTGATTTGCCCATTCCCGTCTTTCCTATGACATAGACATGACGAGTACGGTCTTTGGCTTTTATACCGAATTTTACTCTTTTGTTCCTTGAGTCTGTTTCTGCAAAATATGTGACTTTTTCCGGGTTATACATTCTGTTATTAGTATAGCGAAATTCTCCATATTTGACAGTGAGTAAAAAAAATATAGAATATTCGTGGAATATTGTTCCTTTCACTTTCACAACGGAGTCCAATATGGGAAATTCCAGATTCCTCAATGTGGACCTGAGGCAGATCAACCGCTGGACCGCATACAGGGAGCTCCTTCCTGAAGTTCTTCGAATGAACGGGGGTTGTTTGCGAGAGCTTCTTGACGCAATCCCCAAGGAAATGTCAGACCTTCGCAAGGCAATCGCGGAGCGAATTCCCTGACCGAGTACCCAACTGGACCGCACCTATCTTGGTGCGGTCTTTTGTTTTTTATATTTTTGTACCAAAGATACAAACTTCTCACCTCTATCATATTCATTTTTAAACATACCGAATGACGCAAATCCCGGACTGAAAAGTGTCGTGTCGCCCTTTTTTGCGCAGTCTAGGGCGGATTTTACTATCAAGTCAAAATTTTTCAATTGAAAAATTTTGACAGTTTTTGCAATAATTTTTTCCTTTAGCATGCGGTCTGTACCCGTACCCGGAATTAAAAAAACGGATTTTACATATTTGGCTATTAATTTCTTTAGAATAGAAAGGTTAATCATTTTGTCGGAACCACCCATAATAAGTACTATATTTCTTTTTTTTCCCAATGCTTCAAGGGCAACCTTTAGCGCCTCTGGCGTGGTTGATGTCGTATCATTGTACACATCAAATTTATTAGCGGTCGTAATTTTCTCCAACCTACCAGAAGCACCTTTGAAACTTGAGAGTGATTGAATAATGTCCTTGTGGGAAATTTTTAAAGACCGCGCAGCAATATAAGCGATGGCTGCGTTGTATTTGTTGTGTTCGCCCGGAATTTTCATACAAACCTCATTGGGTAACATTTGTTTTGAAACAAACTTAGTTTTTTTTGGAAAACACCTTTTCAAATTTTTGGACAAGGTTTTAACTTGTTCTCCCGCTATGAGTACATCTCCCGCTTTTTGATTTTTAAAAATATTGGCTTTGTCTGAAAAATATACACCCAGATTGTGCTTGTAGTAATTGAGATGATCAGGCATAAAGGTTGTGAAAACAGAAATTTGTGGGCTTATTTTCATATCCCCAAACCCCTGTAGTTGCCAAGAATCAAGTTCAAGAACAGCAACATCACCCTTTTTTACTTTTGAGACAAGAGGCAATGTGGCCATTCCTTGTATATTTCCTCCAAGAAATATTTTTCTTTTTTTCCCTTTGTGCGCATCACAAAGAATCTTGTACAACATATAAGCAACGGTGGTTTTACCCCGAGTACCGGTAACGCCGACAATGATCCCTTTTGTCATTTTTGCAAAAAGTGAGGTACTCATATAGACTGGCACCCCGAACTTTTTTGCATGTAAAATATAAGGGGAGTCAAGAGGTACACCAGCCGCTTTCAATACAAAATCACGATTTTCAAAATCCTCAAACTTGTGCCTTCCAAGGGTGTAGCGGATATTTTTGTATTTCTTAAGTTTGTCCAGGCTCTTTTTAAGTTGCAACTTTGTTTTTAGGTCTGTAACTATAAGTTTTGCACCCTCTCTCGCAAAAAATTCCACATCTCCAACACCTCGACCTAAAAGTCCGAGACCTATTACTGTAATTTTTTTACCTTTAAAAAAAGTTTTCCAAACCTCTTTTCTTAATTCCTTATTCTTCATTCGTTATTCTTCCCTAAGCGCCGCCCTTGTATATTTATTCCCCGCATCCCAAAGTAGCCAACCGTTTAGACCGACATCGTATGTCGCCTTTATTTGAGCTTGAACTTCAGCTACTCCATAGTTCGCGCCCAAATCAAAATCTTGAAGCCAAGGACGCAATTTTGATGGAGTAGAGGTGGCTCTGCCGTTTGCAATATTCCAAGCGCGCTCTTTTTCTATACCGCCCGCCATAGAATACTGAACGATACCATAAGGACTTTCAGCGGGCTTAGCAAATCCACCAGACCCCGGGGCAAAGTGTGAAGGGTAGACCATAGGATACACATAATCAAAATACGGTAACGCTCTTTCAAGCACCTGCCCGATACCGAGGTCGTCTTGTGCCACCGTAACAAGACCGAATAAATCGACTGAAGTTTTTACACCACTACCTTTAAGCTCCTGATGCAAGTAAGAAAAAAATTTCTCCATCATCTCCGCTTTTGTAGAAGTACCAACACTCCAATCAAAACGCATATCAGAAATATTGCCATCGGAAGGATACCTGACATAATCAAAATTTATTTCATCAAATCCCATTTCGTAGCTAGCGTTTGTGATGTCCACAATATAATCCCAATACGGTTTTGCCCCGACATCAATGAAGGACAAACCGTTCTTGTCCTTCCATATTCCTCCCGTTGATTTGCTTTTAACGGCAAGATCGCTATGGCGCTTGGCATAATACGGGTCCTGAAAAGCCGTTACGCGACCTATTACATATATGCCTTTCTTGTGAAGAATATCCACAAACTCCATCATATCGGCGACCCTACAGCCAGTGACATCATCCCCTTGAAGATCGGGGTTAACCAGTGAAATTGTCCCGGAATAATCTTTTATATCAATGACAACAGAATTAAGTTCTGTGTCGGCAATAAACTTTGATAAATCTTCTCTCCAGGATGGGGTAGCGGCAACGCAAGCTGTCATATAAATACCCTTTACGGCATTTGGAGTTTCTATGTGCGTAACTGTAAACTTATTTTCATCTTCTTCGGTAGAGATTTGAGGGTCATTTTTGATTTCAATGTTTGAATAAGAAACAACAAAAATCTTTGGAACTATAAAATAAGCGACAAAGACAAAAATCAGAACTACAAATAATACATAGATGGTAAGCTTCCCTTTTAATTTTTTCATTTAGATGCTTCCCCCTCTTCTTGGGTGGTAAATTGTTCGCTTTGAAACCTTGGGTCACTAATGGAATTTAATCCTTGCCTGTCGCTTTGAACAGGTTCACTTTCCCGCGTAATACTTGTTTTTTTGTGGTGGAAATCGCCCACCCTTCTCTTTATGGCATCCAATAAAGAAATGATTACAATGGCGACACCAATAGCAAAAACAATAAAAAATTTGAAAGACAAAGGAAATCCCGTTGAGGGGGTTATTATCAGTATTATTCCCAATATTAGTTCTAATCTTTGTTTTGACATAATTTTTTTATTATAATTCCACAACTCTATGTTTAATTAAATTACAATTTTTTCATTAACTCCTCTTCTACAATTGAAATTTGTTTATCCGTTAAAGTGTGTAGGTTTCTTTTTTCCTTTAACATTTTTATACCTCGTTCAATCTCGTCCGCTTGAAGCCCCTTGTCTTCGTAGCGTTTTTCATGGAAATCTCCATAAAAAATCATTTCAACAAAATTTATCTCTCTTTCGTTTAAACCACGACTGGACAGGGCGTACCTAACCTGCTTCCTCCACTCATCGTCGGTCACCTTTGGTTTATTATCATCAAAAAATATTCCCATCGCTTTTAATTATACATTGTAAATACCTTTTAGTATCTCTTCATCTTTTCCGCTTTGTTTTAAAAGTTCCACATTCTTATTTCGCAAAGTTTCAAGCACCAGAAGACCGTTCGCATCATCACTCATTTTCCCTTTATAAAACTGCAAAAAAGCTTCAAAATCCTTGGGAAAACAATACCCGCCAGCACCTCTACCTGGAGATGTTTTCCCCTCCAAGGACGCATGGGTGGGGTTCATATGGCTTTTCCCAATCCTCGGATCATTACTTACCGCCTCACTTACTTCATCCCAATTTACTCCAATATTTGTCGCTAAATCATACATGATGTTCATAAAAACGACTTTGGTATACAGAAAATTGTTGCCTACATATTTTATAAGCTCTGTTGTGTCGGAAGAAGTAACTTTTTCATATGATGCTTTTGGTAGAATGGACAAAATAAATAGCGCTTTATTTTTGTACTCTTCACCGTCCTTTGGTATGCCAATAATATTTCTCAAAGGTTTCCTTGTGTTTTCTGGGGCGTTGGAAGCTACGAGAAATTCGGGTGAATGAAGAACAAAAATGTTTGGGTTTTCTTCTTGAATCGCCTGTGTGGTGCCGGGCAAAACCGTTGACTTTATAACAGCGATCTTTCCGGAGCCAACCAGTTTTATCTCTTTTTTTAAAATTGAATCATCAAAACCTTCGGGAGTGGTGGGAGTGGGAACAGCAATAAAAACGACATCGCATTCTTTTATCTTCTCCTTATTAACCAAATGCTCCGAATCAAGAGAATAACGAACAACTTCATAGCCACGATCTGAAAAATCATCAGCCATATTTTTTCCGACCATACCTTGACCTATGAATCCTATTTTCAAATTATCCATTTTTTTGTACGTGTACTTGGAATCCCGAAACAAAGCTCGTTACTCTCGATTATAACGGGACAGGTCGGACCGAGGACCCCTGTCTTACTGTGACCCATAGCAAATTTGCTTCGGTGCGAGCGGAAGGAATCGGACCTTCGACCTCTGTCTTATCAGGACAGCGTTCTACCACTGAACTACGCTCGCAAATTTTGCTATCGGGGTCGGGATCCCAGTAGTATAAGCTTTGCTTAACTATAGGACAAGCAGCGTTCTACTTCATACCGCCGTGGCGGGACAAGCTGAAATATACACGCGCGAATTTTCTTTAGAAAATTCAGCGTCCCACCGTAGCCTTGGCGTAGGGGGACATGGCCTAGAATATAGCAAAAAACCACACAAAACAAAAGGCCGGCACTTCACTAGTGCCAGCCTCGCTTCACCTTCCCGCCTGGTGCCTAGAACCCAAAGAACCAAAGCGGGTCCACGAGCACCAATACTGCGATGATGATGAGCATGAGCACATCACACCCACTCATCTTGTACTCATCACCATCGCGGTACTTCCGCAACAACGGAAGTACATCTTTTCCTGCACTCCATGGAGACGACATGTTTCCTCCGTTTGAAGTTTGAATAAGAATAAGGGTGACTACTGTCTATTCCTATTATATCACACTCAATAATTATGTCAACTATAAAAATATCCTTATTTACAAACACGAACGGGCAAGCTAGGAAGCTTGCCCGTATTCCCCGTTTTTCAGAGAAAGGGGATGAGACTGAAGAACAAATTCCAACCCAGCGCAACCAAAATGGTCGCGCCAATCACAAGGAAAAAGAGAACGGCTCCGGCGACCCATCCTTCAAACTCCACATCTCCCTCGTCCCTTCCCTGACCGGCAAGCACAAGCGGTTCATGCTCATTGTGGGGTGGCTTTGTCATATATCCTCCAGTAGGATGGGGGTTGAACTGCTGTTGAAGTACCTTGGGTTATTATCATTAATAATACAAATAAGTCAAACGCAAACCCCCCGCAGTTAGCGGGGGGTTTGATAGTGTTTTCTGTTTTGTTCCGTTCTTATCTCGCCTTGACTTTTTGAGCGAAGACGAGTCGGGTCTTTTCCCGATGTCAGATAAATTTTAAGGATGTTTTATCATCATCCATCATGCACTCGATCGAGATGCACAATATCGACACCTTCAGCCCCGCCTTGGCGGGACGTTTTTTACTTGAATTACTCCACGAGCAGCTTCCGCTACCCGTGCCTTGTTACGACTTAGTCCTTGTTATTGAGCTTACCTTAGGTCCACATAAAGCAGAACTTCGGGTACTCCCAACTCCCCTGACTTGACGGGCGGTGAGTACAAGACTTGAGAACGTATTCACCGCGGTATAGCTGACCCGCGATTACTAGCAAATCCAACTTCATGGGGTCGAGTTTCAGCCCCCAATCCGAACTGGCGCCGCTTTTATAAGGATTAGCTCAGGGTTACCCCGTCGCGACCCGTTGTAGCGGCGATTGTATTATGTGTGTAGCCCAAGACATCAAGGGACATGCTGACCTGGCGTCATCCTCACCTTCCTCCCCTGATAAGGGGCAGTCTCGCCTGACACTTGTAACAGACAACGAGGGTTGCGTTCGTTACCCCACTGAAGGGAACAACTCAAACCACGAACTGACGACGGCCATGCATCACCTGTCCTGCCGTCCTTGCGGACTCCAACTGTTTCCAATTGGATTCGACAGAATTTCTAGTCTTGGTAAGGTTCTTCGTTTACCATCGAATTAAACCACATAATCCTCTGCTTGTGCAAGTCCCCGTCTATTCCTTTGAGTTTTAGCCTTGCGGCCGTACTACCCAGGCGCTTCACTTAACGCGTTAGCTTCGCCTCCCAGAGGGTCGATACTCCGGAAAACTAGTGAAGATCGTTTAGGGCGTAGACTACTGGGGTATCTAATCCCATTCGCTACCTACGCTTTCGTGTTTGAGCGTCAGAAATGCGCCAGTTCGCTGCCTTCGCTTTTGGTGTTCCCCATGATATCAACGGATTTCACCCCTACTCCATGAGTTCCGCGAACCCCTCGCACCCTCAAGCCGTACCGTTTCCCTCGCACTCCCCCGGTTAAGCCGAAGAATTTAACAAAGGACTAATACAGCCACCTACACACCCTTTACGCCCAATGATTCCGGATAACGCTTGGGGCACTCGTATTACCGCTGCTGCTGGCACGAGTTTAGCAACCCCTTATTCTCCGAGTACTATCAATAAACTTTCTCCTCGGCAAAAGATGTTTACGTCCCTAAGGACTTCATCCATCACGCGGCGTCGCTCCGTCAGGCTTTCGCCCATTGCGGAAGATTCTCGACTGCGGCCACCCGTAGGTGTATGGACCGTGTCTCAGTTCCATCGGTGGGGAACAGGCTCTCACCCCCCCTAGCCGTCATCGCCTTGGTAGGCCATTACCCTACCAACAAGCTGATAGCCCGTAGGCCGCTCCTCAAGCGCATTGCTGCTTTGGTGTTTCCACCACATCGGAAATTACCCCGCCTTTCGGCGAGCTATGCCCGACTTAAGGGTGCGTTCCTGCGTATTACTACCTCGTTCGCCGGTGATGCTTCGCATCAAGTTGATAAGTTGTATAAGTTACGAAGTTGTATAAGTCTGAATTCAAACTTATTAAACTTATTAAACTTTTTTGACTTACAAACTTGGTGCGAAGCACCCCCATGACTTGCATGCCTTATCCACGCCGCCAGCGTTCATCCTGAGCTAGGATCAAACTCTCAATAAAAATTGTTCAAATTTTAAATTGAATTTGAAACAAAAATCCCCCGTTCAATTTTGCTTTCACAAAACCTCACGGGGGTCGAACGGAACAAAACAAAAAATACTATGTTCGTCTTGAATCGCTTTGACCCCAGCTCTTTTCTGCGCCATTTTTAAGCACAGAAAGAATCATTTAATAATTGAATAGATTTGAGAACTTGCTTGTCCACCTCACGATTGCGAGGTCTGGACAATTCTCAATTCATAACAAGATTTTCAAAGTACAGCGCCTATATAAAGGCGTGGGTAATAGTATATAGATTTGATATTTTGAGTCAAGATGTTAAGAGAATTTGTAACGAATTGTAAATTGAAGAAATATGTGCCAAAATACGATTGGAGCAGAAAGGGTGTGTGGGAAGAAACCTTGGTGCGATTGCCTTCTTTCGCGCCAGAACTTCGTTTCCTTATGGGTCAACCGTTGAGAGCCGTCCTGTACTCCTCCGATAGGCCGTCGTATAAGTGCTAGCACTTCCCCTTGCTCTCAAAACGGAGTACTCCATATCCGTTTCAGCAAAAGGAGGAGAGGGTGCGTCGTAAGCACAAAAGGAAGGGTCGCCATGCTCTTCCTGGGAAACATAAGGGTTCGGGTGGTTCCGAACACCACACACCACCAAACAGCGCCAACCTCTTCGGGGGTTGGCGCTAGCTTTTTTAAATTAAACAGGGACTAGAAAATTAAAACTTCTTCTTCTGCAATTTTTCCAAAGTAACAAGAAGTGGAGACGCGAGAAAGATTGATGAATATGTGCCGGCAATAATTCCCGTAATCAAAATAAAAGTAAAATTTCTGGTTGACTCACTGCCGATAAAAAATAGCGCTATGAGCACAAGGAATACGGTTAGCGAAGTGTTGATTGAGCGACCCATTGTTTGGCGCAGACTCTCCCCTACGGTTTTATCAAAAGATTCGTTTTTTTCCAGTTGAGAGTTTATTCTTAAACGCTCCCTGACTCGGTCAAAAACAACAATTGTGTCATGAACAGAGTATCCTAAAATGGCCAGAAGCGCGGTTACGAAGAGAAGGTCAATTTCCGCTCCAAAATATCTGCCAAAAATGATGTATATGCCGGTTGGGACCAATATGTCGTGGGCGAGAGCTATAATTGTTGCCACGCCATATTTCCATGAAGCAACAGGACGAGAGACCTTACGAAAAGCAAAAGTAACAAAGAGAACAATGGCAATAACCACAACGGAAATTGCTTTATAAGATTTACTTTTCAAAGACGCTCCGACCACGGGTCCAATGGAATTAAATCTTTCTTCGCTAAGTTCTAACGCACCATCAAGAGAGAGGGCATTTACAACGGTCGTCTTTTCTTCATCATTAATTTCTCTGGTTCTTAAAATAAAATTACTGTCACTTGAAGGTCTTAAGGAATAATTCCCCAAAGAGAGAGAATTCAGTTTTTCTTTTACCTCGTCAAGAGAAGGTCTGTCTGAAAGATAACTGACCTCCAAAATTGAACCACCGGAAAAATCCGTACCCAAAACCGGTTTTAAAAAGAAAATGGAAAAGACGGATATCAAAACCAAAAATAGTGATATTGAAAAAAATATTCTTCTGTATTTAATAATCGTCATATTTATTCCGTCACCTTGTTTGCGCTTATGACCTTTGAAAAACCGGAGCCAAATAAAAAGCTTGATATCTTATTTTCTTCCTTAAATTCAAGAGCGAAAAGGAATGTTCTTGACACGGTAATGGCGGTAAACATAGAAACAAGAACTCCGACCCCAAGAGTAAGGGCGAACCCTTTAACCGCTGGTGTGCCGAGCCAAAAAAGAACAATGGCTGTAATAATACTGGAAACATTTGAATCTCTAATAGACAACCAAGCCCTGTGGAAACCTTCTCTCATAGCATCGGCTAATTTTTTCCCCTCCCCAAGTTCCTCTCTAAGGCGCTCAAATATAAGAATATTGGCATCAACCGCCATACCAACGGAGAGAATGAACCCAGCTATCCCCGCGGCTGTTATAGTAATTTTGAATATGTTGAAAACGGTAAGAGAGATTAGTGTGTAAAGAACAAGAGCAACAACCGCCACTAACCCCGGTAAGCGATACCACAAGAGCATAAAAATCGCGACCAAAAGGAAACCCCAAATTCCGGCAACAATTCCAGAATTGAGAGCCGCACCACCCAATGTTGCGCCAACAGTTTGTGTGCTTGCCAATTCTATGGGAACGGGAAGAGATCCGAGGTTGAGTTTTTTTACCAAGTCTTTAACTTCTTGCGCTGTGAAACTACCGGTGATTTGAGCATTGCCGTCACGAATTTCACTCTGAATGATAGGAAGAGAGATGGGCGCCCCGTCAAGAAATACCCCCAGGACTTTACCAATATTTTCTTTTGTAATCTGGGCGAAAATTTCTTTTCCTTCGCTATTAAACTCAAGAGAAACAAAAGGGTCGCCTGTTGTCTGGTCAAAAATAACCTGGGAGCGTTTAAGAAATCTGCCCGTAAGTTCCGTGGAAACAAAAAAATCTTCCACCGCCTGCAAGTGTGGGTCCGTGGTGTTTAAATTTTCTAAACCGTCTTTCTGAAGTCTGAATTCCAAAAGAGGAGTTTCACCAAGAGCTTCTTTTGCTTCCTCAACATTTTTAAAACCAGGTAACTCCACAATTAACCTGTCTTCCCGATTGCCGGAAATAATCCCCGCTCTTTCAATTTGAACGACTGGTTCAGAGACTCCGAAAACATTGATTCTTCTTTCAATTACATCACGCAATGCTTCCAGAGAATCACCCACATCCTCGGGTTCAAGGTTTGAAACATCGGCCTTGTATATCAGCTCTGTGCCCCCGACCAAATCAAGCCCAAATTTAAAAGGAAATTTTGAATCGCCATTTTGAGACGGTTTTAGAAAAAAACCGAGTCCGACAAGGACCAATAAGAGGATGGCGCTACCGACCCTGTATTTATTCATTCCGATATAGTATAGAAACAAGGCCAAAGAATCAAGAAAAACAAAATGGTCTCACACGGTATAATTTTCCAAGGGGAGGGCTTGGACAATAGCATGGAACTAACTGCTTATCCTTCACCCTAAAGTTCGTGACGGTGGTTTTTATAGTCGCCTCAAATGCCTTCTCTCGACAATAGTATTTTGATGGTTCGGAGAGCCACTTTCAAATCAATGACTAGCGAGCGGTTCTTGATGTAGTAAAGGTCATATGAGAGCTTCTTTTTTGTCGCTTCGGTATTTGCTTTGTGATGAGGATGTCCTTGATGATAAAGCTGTGCCCAACCAGAAAGACCCGGTTTTATAAGATGACGAACATTATAGTAAGAGATTTCTTTTTCATACTGCTTCACAAGGGCGGGAATCTCTGGGCGAGGTCCTATGAGAGATAAGTCCCCCCTTATGACATTCCAAATCTGAGGAAGTTCGTCTATTCTGGTTTTCCTCAAAAAATTTCCAACTTTTGTAACTTGAGGATTTTTTGCAATACCATCCTTAGAGTCGTGAACCGACATGCTCCTAAATTTTATAACTTTAAAAAGTTTATTGTTTTGTCCCACTCTTTCTTGAGCAAAAAGTGTCGGTCCACCGTCTTCAATCTTTACGGCAAAAGCGACAAGCGGATACAAAATCAAAGTAATAACCCCGAACAATAGCGCCAAAACAAAATCCATCGCCCTTTTCAAAACATCATACCCTTTCTGTGCCGAACCTGATATATTTTCTAAAAACCAGCTGTATTTCACGAGAGATAGAGGAATTCGGTCAAAAATATCTTCATATATTTTATGCATATCTATAAAACGAACCCTAGAAAATATAAGATTGTAAAGATTGGGAAGAAGCGGTTCTACTTTCTCATTCTTAAAATCAGCCGCCACTATAAGAACCTCTTCCGAGTATATTCTGTTTAGAACCTCTTCCTTAAAATCAAAACTACCGATTTCGTCTAGATCTATGGAAGAAATAAATTGGAGATTGTATCTGGTGTTATTATTGACTTCCTGTTCAAGCTCTTTGATTTCCGCTCCAGAACCAATAAGAATGGCTTTTTCTTTGTTTTTGCCTTCAAAAGAAGGGAAAATGTGTAGTCTCCACAAAGAAACAAGAAAGAAAGATATTAGCAAATAAATAAAAAGGTTTGTTTTAGGAGTAATTCCAAAATAAGGAATTAGATAAAAAAACAAGACAGCAATAAAAATATTGGCTATTTGTGAATTTAAAATAATGTTACCGATTCTACTCTTTAAAATAAGGGTGTGTTTCTCATACAATCCGGCAATGAAAAAGACGGCTATCCAGACAATAAATAAGATTGAAAATGGGACAAAATGGTTTTTAAAAGCGTCTTGTTTCGGAAATTCAGAAAAACGAACTAGGAGCATAAGCCATAAAGAAATATAGAAAGCCACAATGTCGCCAATCAATAGAAGAAAGGGCTCGTTTTTATTAAAAAACTTCATAAATGTGATTTTATACTATACAAAATCTACCGATTGGCAATATTGCTTCTAAAGCCGTCCCTTTTATCAATTTGTTAAAAAAGCTAGTATTATGTGATGAATAACGCTTTTGTCCGCAGATTTGATAGAAATATAATCCACTGCTTAAAAAAAATTAGCGTTCCAACCGCACGGATAGTTATATTTATAGTTTTTTTTTGGTTTGGAATTCTTAAAGTTTTGGGAACCAGCCCGGCAGACCCCCTTGTTTCCAAGCTTCTGTCAAAGACCTTGCCCTTCATAACATTTCAGCAATTTATAATTTTCTTTGGGATATTTGAAATGGCAATAGGAATTATTTTCCTTATTCCAAAATGGGAAAGGATTGCCATTGTTCTGCTTTTTCTGCACATAGTAACGACAATCATCCCTCTCATACTTCTCCCCACCACCACTTGGCAGAGCGCTTTTGTCCCCACGCTTGAAGGACAGTATATTATCAAAAATTTAGCAATAATCGCCCTGGCTATTGGGATAGCGTCTCACATAAAACCATTTAACAAAAGTTAGATATGTTTTAAATAATTTTTATTTTATGTAAACACCCACACGGCTAAAATAAAAAAATGTCAGACAAAGAGTCAAAAAGAAGAAAAATTTTGTATATGATTACCAAAGGAAATTTTGGTGGGGCACAACGATATGTGTTTGATCTTGCCAGTAATCTGCCAAGTGACAAATTTGACGTGGTGGTTGCGTTCGGCGAAGGAGAAACCCTGGCAGAAAAGTTAAAAGACAGAAATGTTCGTACTATTGGCATCCCATCTCTAAGAAGGGATATAAATTTGGGTAAGGAAATTTTGGCCTTTTTCCAAATTATAAAGATAATAAAGGACGAAAAACCAGATATTCTTCATCTAAACAGCTCTAAAATTGGCGGTTTGGGAGCTTTGGCTGGAAGGATAACGGGTGTTAAAAAAATCATTTTTACGGGTCATGGTTGGGCCTTTAATGAAGAAAGGGGGGGGTTATCAAAAATCATAATTACGATTTTGCACTGGGTTACAATACTTCTTTGTCACAAAACAATTACCGTCTCAAAAAAATTAGAAGCGCAAATAGGAAAATTTCCTTTTGTAAAAAACAAAATAATCCAAATATACAACGGGATAGAAGAAATTAAATTCCTAGGCAAAGAAGAAGCTAGAAGAAGAATTGCTCCGAATATAAAATTTCCTTTCTGGATAGGCACGATTTCCGAGTTACACAAGAACAAAGGGTTAGATTTTATGATAGAGGCTTTTTCTAAAATTTGCGCCGAGTTTCCAAATACTGTTTTTGTTGTAATAGGAGAAGGAGAAGAAAGAGAAAACATTCAAAAATTGATTAAAAAACATAATCTGGAAAACAGGGTTTTTCTCTTGGGCTTCATAAAAAACGCCGCGCAGTATATAAAAATGTTTGACATCTTTTCTTTA
>PFXE01000003.1:0-6030 GCA_002791475.1 Candidatus Zambryskibacteria bacterium CG_4_9_14_3_um_filter_40_16
TTGGAGCTAAGGTTTGCAAACTCTTTTTTCTTAAGGTTTATTTTTTTGAACCAATTTTTTATTTCTTTAATGGAAATTTTCATTTTATCTTAGTTTAAGAAGTGTAAACTCAACAAACCCCTTCCATTGATTGCCTTCAATTTTAGATGATTCTGTCGTAGAATTCTGCGAACCAAAAAATAAAACTTCCTCGCTTGCATCAACCGCAAACGAAACGGAGTCTATTTGAATCCCGTAAGGCAGGTTCTCAATTATGGAAAGAAAGGTAAAAAGCTCTTGCCAAGAACCCAGTATTTCTACCTTAAGTCGCAAGACTTCCTTAAAATCATCTTTATTCTTGGTGTCCGGCTCCACGGAAACATTTCCAATTGAAAGAGCCACGCCGCTTTCTTTTCCAAGCCCTTCTATATACTCAATAAAATTAGGCACTCCATCTTTGGCAACAAAAAAAGTATCCAGTTTTTCTACTTCAACTTTGTTTTGGTCCAGAGAAAATTTGGCGACTCGTAAAAATTCGTCTTTTTTTAAATCTCTTTCCGCGTTATTAAGGAGCACGGAAGTGTCTTGATTTTTGTTTTTTATGAGAAAGAAGATAGCTCCATATAGAACAAAAGCCACGATATCTGCAATCAAAATTATTTTAAAAAGATTTTTTGTTTGTGAAAATTTATTCATTTTAGAATGATCCTTTTATTTGGATGGTGAAATCGGCATTCCTGTCTTTTGCAAAATTTGAAACCGGAATATTAACGCTGTTGAAAAGTTCAACGCCCTCCAAAGATTTTACAAACTTAGCCAACTCATCACGGCTTAGGGCTATCCCCGTTATGGTGACCTCATCATCCTCCGGTTGCCTGCGACTAAACGCCATACTCCTAACACGGATTGAAGAATCTCTCTGTAAAAGGAGTGCTTCAAAAATACCACTAACGGGTTTGCCACCGCCGGTTTGTTCTATGGATTTAAGTTTGAGATTGGTTTCCGCCAATTTGGCATTTAGATCATTGGCCTCCTTTAGGATTGTTGATTCCCTCACCGATTCAATTTTATTAACCGTTTCGCGCTCGTGAGCATTGGAGACCATATATGAAGGAATGAGCAAGATAACGGCCCAAACCTCAACAAACAGAAGAAAGGCCAGGCCCACTATCACCTTTCTCATACGATACTCCTCAATGATATGTTTCCTTTCTGGTTCTGGTAAAAGACTGAACATGTTTTTATATTAAGTGATAACGGCACTGGGCAAAGCCAAGCCGACCGTAACAGCGTATTCAAGAGATTCGTTTCTTGAAATTTCTGGAATGTGGTCATTGAAAGAAAAAGCGTTTTCCCAAACATTGGCAAGACACATTTCCATACCAAGAAAAGCCAAATTTTTCTCAATGTCCGGATTTCTTGCGTCAAGACCGCATACTATCATTTTTTTGATTTCTATTTTTGCATCTCCTCGTTTTTCAAACATAGAGTTCCAATAAGAAATGATTCTTTCTGTTTCTGACTTTATTTCTTTGGACGGTAGTGGTCTTTTTATTATTTCGGGCATGCTTGCTTTCGTTTCTTTTTTTTCTTCTTTTTTGTTTTTATCTTCCGCCAGATTATCGGAGGGTGTTGTCTCAACTGGCGCAATGGGAATGGTTGAACTGAAGTATATTATCCCCCCACTTTCAATATATAGGCCGATTTTTCCATCAAAAAAGTTGATGATGAGATGTGGTGTTTTGTTTCCGGTTTTTATCACTGCCCTCCCAACCGCCTGCGATTCTATTTCAAAATGAAGAGGTGTGAGATTGGCTTTTTTAAAAATTTCCAAGTATTGCATAACCACCTCCTGGGAAACGACAGAAACGGACACATCCACATACTCTCCGTTTTTATCAGCACCGCCCCCAATCACAGTGTAATCAAAAACAGACTCGGAGACAGACAACGGAACATTTTCTTCTATAATAAATTCTACCGCTGTTCTGATTTCAGACTTACCAACTTTAGGAATTCTGCCAAAAAACAAATAGCTTTTCTCTTCCGGCAAAGAGCACCTTACATAATTTAAATTATTCTTTTCTCTAAATGTGTTTAGGGTGCTAATCAATATTTCAGGATTGACAATCTCCCCCGCTATTATCGCGCCTTGAGGAATTTTCATAGAGTCATATCTTTTTAGTATAAGATTCTTGCCTTGATGAGAGAACTCAACAAAACGAACAACACCGTCTTCAACAGCCAACCCGGGAGCGGACATTTCTAGAAATTTAGGAGTTGGGAACAAATCAAAAAAGTGAGTTACGCTTCCAAGTTTCCTTTTGGTGGTCTGGTTTTTACTCATCAATTAAATGGGCGTAAAAAATTAAAATCTGAAACGACTTCGCTTGCTATTGATACATTATATAACAATATTACTTAAAATTTTATCCTTACTTCACAAGAGTCCCCGCTTTGATAGAAGGGGCGACTTCAAGCAAAGAGAAAGAATCTTCTTCTGACGAAGCACACAAAATCATTCCCTGGCTCTCAAAACCGAATATTTTTCTCGGTTCCAAATTAACGACAAACGGACATTTTTTGCCCTCTAGAACAGACGGGTCTGAAAAATACGGGCTGATTCCGGAAATAATTTGTCTTGGATTTTCTTCTCCCAAGTCAACGGTGAGCTTTAGAAGCTTTTCGGAATCAGGAATTTTTTCTACTTTTAATATTTCTCCTATTCTAACTTCTATTTTTTTGAAATCTTCAAAATTTATCATTTTTTATTTATATAACTGCTTAAAATTATAGCCGCGGCGGACGCATCTGTCATATCGTTTTTGCCCTGTATGCGCTCTGCTTGTGCTGTTGTTAAAAATTCTGGTTCTAGATGAACTGGCAAACCGCTTTCTGTTTTGAGATTGCCAACGAAGCTTCTGATGTCTTTCATTATTGAATTATCACTACCCGTATAATCTTTTGACTCCCCCACAACCACTTCTTCAACTAAATTTTCGCGACAAATCTCCACAACATTTTGTACAAGATTAGCGCTATTCGCAACAACGCTGTGAGGAAAGGCAAACTTTCCTTCTTCGTCCGAAATAGCCACGCCTACTCTTTTTTTGCCGTAATCAATTCCCAAATATTTCACAACTTGATTCTACTACAAAATATCGTTTGAGTTGCCATATTTAATTTTTTATACGATTTTATACAAAACGACTCATTGCCCGCAGGTCTTTTGTTTGATATAAATAAATCGTATTGTCACGCCTGAAATAAGCGCGTAACGGAATGAATACCTTTTTAGAAAGTTTTAAAATTGCACAATCCTTTGTGGTAAGCCACATATGGATTTTTTGGCTCTTAATTATTTGGTCTTTGGTGTGGAAGGGGTTCGCTCTTTGGAAATCAGCCCGCCTTTCTCACAAGTGGTGGTTTATAGCTATCCTCATATTAAACACTGTTGGAATATTGGAAATATTCTATCTATTCTTTGTCGGTAGAGATTATTCGGTAAAAGTAGAGGAGCAAAAATAAAAAAGGAGGAGTGGCAGAGTGGTCTATTGCACTGGTCTTGAAAACCAGAGTATCCGAAAGGGTACCGTGAGTTCGAATCTCACCTCCTCCGCAATGATTTGCAAAAATGACTTTAGTCATTTGGGCAACTCATCATTTCGTGAGCAAGGGTGAGATTCGAAAGACGGAGGCGGTACACAAGACGAGCGAAGCGAGGGCTTGTCGCTGAGTCGGGGTCGAGAGTACTTAGATCTTTGTGAGCGAAGCGAATAAAAAGATTAGTAACTCGTGACCGAATCTCACCTCCTCCGCCTTCGCCCGCCATAGCGGGCTTCGTTATCGGCGTGACGAAGTCTGCCAGTAGGTTTGCGAAGGTGACCTTCGTTATCGACGTGACACGGTCCGCCAGTTGGGAAATGAGAATCAAAACAGAGACAACTTGTCCTGATTTATATAGCTTTTCGGAGGGGCGGGTTATCCTTCATTACTTCTTTTTGCCTTGAGTCTATTTTGCAAGCAAGGTACGATAAAGGTACATGGGTGTTATTTAATATTCAAATAAAATATGAAATATCAAAAAGGGTTCTCGGTCTTAGCAACTGTTTTAGTAATCGCAATCATCATAATAGTAGGAATAGGGGTATGGGCTTGGAATAGAACTACCCCCACACTCAACACTCTTGAACAACAACGCGAACAGGGATATGATAACAATACAAAGTCCAAACTTATAGAATTTGTAACTTCGGCAGAACTCTACTTTGACAGCCAGAACCCCAACAGCTACGGCATCGCTGTAACAGGAAATGCTGGGTGCTCCACCCCAGGCTCAATGTTTACGAGTAACAGATCTAGAGGTGGCTCAAATTATACCCCCCTTCTTGACCCAAACAGTTATCAGCCTGGCACGCAATTTGTTTGTAACGTTTCGGCTGGCGGGCAGGCTTATGCTATGCAAGCTAGCCTGATAGGAGGTGGTTATTGGTGTATAGACTCTGCTCGCCAATTTAAAGCAGAGTCTGCTCCTCTCGGAACAAGTACTGTTTGTCAATAAATCCTAATTATGAACTCGTCTCCTTTGCAACAGCGTTTTCCTTTGAGTCCAAAGAAGTTCAAGAGAAAGTTTATACCGAGTTTGTTTAACTTCATTATTCTTGCTCCTATTGTCTTAATTTGGTTCGTGTTCGCAGGTGTTGCTCGTGCTCAATCCTTTTCAGCTGACACAGCTATTTTTTTGCTTGTTATTGCAGGTTTTGCCATTCTCATCGGAATAATATTGAACGCTTGGTACATCAAAGAATACATTAGAAGGTATTACTATAGCGCTGACAACGACTTCATTACCATCAAGAAAGGTGTGTTTGCCCCAACTGAAATCCATGTTCAGTTTCAGAAAATCCAAGATGTCTATGTTGAGCAGGACCTCTTAGACAGGCTGATGGGATTATATGATGTCCATATCGCTAGCGCCACCGCCACTTCAGGGATAGAAGCTCACATTGACGGAGTAGATAAGGAAGCCGCTGAAGGATTAAAGGCAATGTTTTTGGGAAAAATTTCTTCAAATAGAAGCGACTCGCCACCGACCAACCGCTCAATGACGGACACTGCTTCCACGACTCCAAATGCTCCACTAGACCAGAATATCTCAAGCCAAACTTACCCCATAACTTCTCGCTGGCTTATCCTTTCGTATATCTCATCTATCATCGTTGGGACGACGGTGTTCTTTGTTGGTTTTGCGTTCTGGTCTTTCCTTTATTCGCAAGGGATAGACAAAGCTGCGGGCGTTTCCAATTCTGTAGCAATTAGAGTTATTTTAATTAGTGCGATTCTACTTACGATTTTTGATATAGTTACAACTTTCATATGGAGAAGAAACTTCAAGTTTGAACTGGCTTCTGATTTTATTTATTGCTATAAGAGAGTAATAAGTACCAAAGAGAAGCGAATGCCGTATTCTACAGTGCAAGATGTTACCGTCAGCCAAAGTATTATCCAAAGGATTGTCGGACTTGCTTCGGTAAATGTGAAGAACGCGGCTACCGAGACTTTTCATACCAGAAATGGTGAGCAACGGGTCATAAACGAGGGCGGTATTACCATTCCAGGTCAGTATGCCAATAATGCAAGAAAGCTGGCCACTGCTATAAAAAACATTGCTTTAAGTAAGAACCCAAGCAGAACTGGATTATAAAATTAATACCATCGTAGAGTAGCCATACCTGAGTGGCGACAAGGATTTAGTCGTGACCGAATCTCACCTCCTCCGCCTTCGGTTCGCCGAAGCGAACCTACGGCGTGACGAAGTCTGCCAGTAGGTTTGCGAAGGCGACCACTGTCCCTAGAAAAAGATTTGACTGGAAGATATAATTTCACTGCACTACACATAAAAAGAAAAAGCTAAAATGTTGATTGTTAAAATTCTGATTTCAGTGCTTGGATTGTCCGGTTTTTTGCTAGCCAGCTATATTCGCCACTGCAAAACCAAACTTGTTCCTCTGGTTTGTCCTGTTGAAGGAAGCTGCGAAAAGGTTGTTCACA
>PFXE01000003.1:6063-6942 GCA_002791475.1 Candidatus Zambryskibacteria bacterium CG_4_9_14_3_um_filter_40_16
AGGTTATCGGTATGTTTTACTATGCGATAATATCGCTTTCATACGCTCTCTTTGCTATTTTTCCAACTCTTCTGCCTGACATTGTATCCTTTGTCGTTATGGGTCTTACTGCTGGCGCTTTTTTCTTTTCACTTTATTTGACCTTTGTTCAAGCATTTTTCCTTCGTCATTGGTGTACATGGTGCCTTATTTCCGCGTCTATTTGCAGTGTTATTTTCGCTCTTGTTATGATTAGTTCGCGAATTGCTCCACAAGAACTAGCACAATCAATAATTCACCTTTTTTGAATGTAAATACAAACCTTCGTGCTAAAATAAATGGTATGGCAAAACCCTCTCCCCTTCATTGGGAAACACACGAATATGAAGAGCGCAGGAGAAGCTCTGATTGGTTTTGGGCAGTCGGTATAATTACCCTTGCTGTTGTTGTAACATCAATAATTCTGGGAAACATTCTCTTTGCCCTTGTTATTCTTATTGGTGGGTTTGCTCTCATACTTTATGCTGTTCGCAAACCGCAGAAAATAGATGTGGTGGTTGACCATCGAGGCGTAGTGCTGGACAAATTTTTTTATCCATATCACACCCTTGAATCATTTTGGGTGGAAGAACACGAAAATCACCCGAGGATTTTAATAAAATCACAAAAACTTTTTATGCCTTATCTCATTGTCCCTTTGGGGGACACGGATATTGATGAGGCCAGAGAACAGCTGTCACACCACCTGCCGGAAGTCTTCCACAGTGAGTCAATCTTTCACCGCCTCTTGGAATACTTGGGATTTTGACTTACAAGCTCCTAGCTGTTATTTTTTAGTTCTCGGAAACACAAAAAACAAACCGCTCCCATCGTTCAATGGATAGGACATAACTTTGCGGA